>JBDTTY010000178.1:0-6022 GCA_040007975.1 Betaproteobacteria bacterium
GATGGCCGAAACGCCGGTCATAGTGCGTCACTTCGTTGATGGAACAGTGTACCAATAATATGCGGGTCGTCAAGTCGCAACTCACCTCCTGCCTCGATCTTCTTGCGGTGATGGCGTCGAACGCGCGGGGTATGCGACTGACCGATCTCGCGATCAGTCTTAGCGTGCCGAAAAGTTCGACGCAGCGCCTGCTCGAGCACCTCGCGGGCGAAGGCTGGATCGAACAGGATGACGCCACGAGCCAGTATCGGCTGACGACGCGCCTGGCGGTGCTCGGTCACCGGTATCTGGAATCGGCCGGAATCACAAATATTGCGCAGGCGTTGCTCGAACGTCTGGCGACGAAGACTGGCGAACTGGCTCGGCTTACCGTTCTCGACGGCAAGCGGCTCGTCTGGATGGGGACCGCGCAGGGCGCGCCGTTTGGCCTGCGCTATGAGCCATCGATGGGATCGGCCATCATTTCCTATGCGACCGCGAATGGCAAGGCTTGGCTGGCAACGCTGCGCGACGAAGACGCGATCGCCATCGCCATCACCGACGGTCTCGAGCGGTCAAGGAAAAAAGTTGCGGCCGGGCCCAATGTAATCACCACGGTGAGCGCGCTCACTGCCGACCTCAGGCTCACGCGCAAGCGCGGTTATGCGATCTCCAACGAAGAGGGGGAGCGAGGCGTCGCGGCGGTCGCGGTCGCCATTCGTGCCCCGGACGGCGGTGTACTCGGAACCACGAGCGTTGCCGGCCCCGTGATCCGGCTCACCCGTGAGCGTTACGAGACGATCGTTCCTGTATTGAACGCGGTCGCGATCGACCTCGCGCTCGCCTGGCCGGGCACCGTTGCCCGCTACAATCCCCGCGAACGGAGCCGAGCATGAGCGCGGGCATCGATATTCGCGGGGTGCGCAAGTTGTTCGGGTCGGTGGAGACCGGAACGCTCGCGATCGAGAATCTCGACCTCGAAATCAAACAGGGCGAGTTCGTCTCGGTGGTCGGACCTTCCGGCTGTGGCAAGTCGACATTGCTGCGGATCATCGCCGGGTTGACCGCCGCCACCGAGGGTTCCGTCTCGGTCTTCGGAAAGCCCGTACGTGGTCCGCTGACCGAGTGCGGCATCGTGTTCCAGCAGCCGATCCTGCTTGAATGGCGCACCATTGTTCAAAATGTTCTTTTCAACATCGACATGCGTGGACTCGATGCGGACGCGTATCGCCCGCGGGCCTTGCAACTCCTCGCGTCGGTGGGTCTCGCCGATTTCGCCGACAAGCATCCGTACGAATTATCGGGCGGCATGAAACAGCGGGCGGCCATCGCTCGTGCGCTCGTGCACGAGCCGCCATTGCTGATGATGGACGAGCCGTTCGGCGCGCTAGATGCGCTGACGCGTGAGCAGATGCGGCTCGACCTCGAGCGAATCTGGCTCTCGACCAAAAAGACCGTCCTCTTTATCACGCACTCGATCGACGAGGCGGTCCTGTTGTCTGATCGCGTGGTCGTGATGTCGCCCCGCCCCGGACGCGTGGAGACGATTCTGGATATTGACCTGTCGCGGCCGCGCGGTTTCGCGGCACGTGAAAAGGCGGCCTTCAACGCAGCGACGAGGGAGATTACCGACATTTTCCTCGCGCGCGGCGTTCTTCACAACGACGCGACATGAGCACGGCTTCCGAACTCGGAGCGGTGCTGGAGGAGATGCGTGGCGTCTTCGCCCGCGCGTCGCCCAATGCGGTGGACCAACTGGCGCAGGAGATCATCGAGGCGCGTCGCATTCTGGTCTATGGCGTCGGCCGCACCGGGCTGGCGCTGCAGGGCTTTGCGATGCGGCTGATGCATCTGGGGCTCGATGGACATTTCGTGGGTCAGCTTTCCGCCCCGCCGGTTGCAAAGGGCGATCTGCTCGTGTGCGCGATGACTCTCGGCAAGCTACCAACCGGCGATGCGATCGTCGAGATCGCGAAATGTGCCGGCGCTCGCGTCGCGGTCATTACTGCCCGCCCGCAACTCGTTGCCGCCGATCTCGTGATCGGCCTACCAGCGCAGACCATGGCCGATCCGATGACGAGCCTGCTGCCGCTGGGCAGTCCGTTCGAACTCGCACTCTCCCTGTATTGCGACTTGACCGTCATCGATCTCATGCGAAGGCTCAATGTCAGCAATGCCGATCTTGCGGCCCGCCACGCCAATTTGCTTTAGGCGGAGCAGCCGACGAAGTTCCCGTGGGGGGCAAAGCGAACGTCTCCGGTACGCGAAGCACGTGGGAACTAGAGCAGCCACCGTGCCCACCTCTGTCTGCTTTAGCGCAGAGGCAATCGGCACTTCCGTGCACGATCACTGCTTCACGACACTCCCTCGCTTCAGGCGTCAAAATTGTGTCGGAATTTTCACTTCCGATTGGTAAGTCTTCCCGGGTTAGGATCAGAATCTAACGTTCCAGTTGCTACGCACTCTCACCGAGAATCAGTTCAAATCCCAGGTCCTCGATCGTTCCCGGGGCCGCCCCGCCGATCCGATCGAGCAGGAGGCGGGCGGAGCACGCGCCGATTTCGCGCCTCGGAAAACAAATCGAGGTAAGCCTCGGCGCAAGCTGGGAGCCGATGGCCGAGCCATCGAGTCCGGCGAGTGCTACCTGTTGCGGAACCCGTATTCCGGTCCTGAGACAGTGCAGCAGCGCACCTACGGCGAGCACATCGCTGGCTGCAAACACGGCGTCAGGTGCGGGCGATTCGTCCAGCAGTCCGGAAAGGGCTTTGGCCCCGTTCTCGAATTCGAACGGCGTGCGTCGCACCAGTGACTCGCGTATCGGCAACCCCGCCGCAGCGAGTTCCGCGCGATATCCCCGTTCGCGGGCCTGCGTCCTGTCGTTCATCGTTGTTGGCCCGCCGATGTACGCGATCCGCCGATAGCCGCGCGTCACCAGGTGCCGGACCATCGCGCGTGCCGCCGCGTAGTTGGAAAAACCCACGGAGCAATCGAGCGGCCGCCGGGGCAGGTTCCACATTTCGACGACAGGGATGCGCGCACGTGTCAGCAATGCGCGTAGCCCTTTAGTGTGGGTGGTGCCGGTCAGTGCCACGCCGGCGACGCGTTGCTCCATGAATGCTTCGACGAAGCGTTGCTCGCGCAGTGGATCGTACTGGCTTGAGCCGATAAGCAATCGGTAGCCCCGGGCTTCGAAAACCTCGGACAGGCCCTCGATCGTGTCGGCGAATATTGAATTCGAAAGTACCGGCACCACGGTACCGATGGTCCGGCTCGACTGTGACGCCAGGCTTCCTGCGATCGCGTGGCGCACATACCCCAGTTCCTGCGCCGCATGGCGGATCGCTGCGAGCTTGATGGCCGCGACCCGGGACGGGTGCGATAGCGCGCGGGACACCGTAATGGGGGATACGCCGGCACGGCGCGCGACGTCGGCCATCGTCGCCGGTTTGTCCGTAGGTAATTGTTTTGCCATGCGCGGTGGGACCTGGATCATTGACACGGACCTCCATCGTAGATATGGTAGCGCTACCATCGATTGAAATTCGCGACTATGTGCCAAACAATTTGTTGGGTCCTTTGCCGCCGCACGTGGCGCGCCATGGGGGATCTCACGCGTGGCCCGCGGATTGAAACAGCATGAAAGTCGCGGGGCGCATCCACTTGGTGGTTGACCGGCGGGACAACGTCTGCACGCTTCTCGACACGAACGTGCAGGTCGACTGTCTGCAGGGCGGTATGAGAATAGCGATTGGCGTGCCCTTCGGTCACAAAATTGCGTTGGTGGCAATCGGGCACGGCGATCCGGTCATCAAGTACGGCGTGACAATCGGCCGTACCACTGAGGACGTTGCGCCGGGCGAGCACGTGCACGTTCACAATTGTGTTTAGGCGCACTCGCACCGCGCCACGGTAATCGCGCACCGACCTCACTGAGTGATCCTGACGCCCAATTGACCACCCCGGTGGTGCGTATCTGCCACTCCCACCAATCCGCCATGTACCTGGCCAAGGAGCACGCATGTTAGCCAGCCCTGCGAACTTTTTTGATGGTCTGCAACACGTCGGTGCCGTGTACGATTTCACGACCGGCGACGAAAACATGTTCCATGACCGCGTTAGCCTCATACGGCTCACCGCTGACAACTTTCACAAGCGGGGCATTGCCACCGATTTCGTCATCCTCATCCATGGCCCATCGACCAAGTTTGTCACCCGTTCCCAGAGTGGCACCAAGTTCGATGGCGAGCAGATCGCGAGGCTGTCCGACATCCGGAGCCTGTTGACGGATTTGAATGATTCCGGCAACGCGCGCATTGTGACGTGCGGTATCGCGATGGGCCGGCACCTTGTCCTGGCGCAGAATCTGATGCCGTTCACCACGATCGAGGACAATGTCGCAGAAATCAGCATTGCGTTGCAGGCCAAGGGCTACGCGTATATGCAGGTGGACGTGATGGCACCCAATCCGGTGCGGGCACCTTAAGCTGCTGTCTGGTTTGACCAACTAAGGGAGGACGCAACATGACGACGAAATTTGACCGGAGGCGGGACCTGCTGAAAAGCCTGGGCGCTGGCGCAGCGACTGCCGTGACGGGCGTAATTCCAGGTATCGCCCGCGCGCAGGCCACCAAGGTGCGGGTCGGCTACATTCATACGGTGGCTGTCGACGGGCAGATCTGGGCGGGCGAGCAGATCGGCAGTTGGAAAAAGGAAGGTCTTGATATGGAGTTCATCAAGTTCGATTCCGGACTGTCGGTTTTCCAGGCGATGGTGGGGGGCAGCATCGATCTGGTTTCCGTCGGCGCCTACACGGCAAATTTTCCGGCGAACGGGCAGGGCAAGGTCTTTCTGATCAACTCCATCGAGTATGCAACAGCGCAGTTGTGGGTGCGTACCGATCAGGGCATCAAGAATTTCGCCGACCTCAAGGGCAAAAATATATCGACCGCGATCGGCTCGACTGCCGATGTGTTCCTGCGCACCGCGTTGAAGGCCAACGGCATCAATCCGGAACGCGATGTCAAGATCGTCAACCAACGCATGCCGGATGCTGTTTCGGGATTCATCGCCGGCGCGGTTCCCGCGGTCGCCCTATGGGTTCCCTTCGATCTCGCAGTCGCCAAAAATGTACCGACCGCCAAGATGCTGGTCGATGCGTCCGCCTATTATCCCAAGTCGGCCATCATCGGAGGCTGGGTCGCGAGCAACGATTTCTATGCGAAACATCCGGACGTGTTGCTCCGCTTCACGCGGGCGTGGGTTGCGGCCAACGACTATCTGGTAGCCAAGCCGGACGAAGCGTTGACCGCGATGCAGGCCAAGCAATATCCTGACGTTCCGCTCGAGTCCCTCAAGGCGATGTACAAGGCATCGAAGGTATTTCCGGCGCGCGAGTGGGCCAAGCTGTATCAGGAAGGCACTGTGACCAAATGGCTCAACCAGGTGACCAATTTCTATGTCGAGATCGGCGCTATCCAAAAGCCGGTGCCGGCCGAGGACTTTTTCGATCGAAAACTGTTGCCGGCCGCTCTTGGCTCGTAGCACCGCATCGCGATGCCGCGTTTAACGCGGCGTCGCGTCCCGCACCTGCTGCTCCTGCGCCGCGTATTCGCGCATGACCAAGTCGCGAACTCGTGCGCGCAGTTCCAGAAACTCCGGGTTCTCATGGAGCGATTCGTCGCGGGGATACGGAAAAGGGACGTCGACGATGCAGCGAATGCGGGAGGGCCGCGCGGAGACCACGATCACCCGCGACGACAGGTATATCGCTTCCTCCACGGAGTGGGTGATCAGTACGACCGTCTTGCCTTCCTTTTGCAGTACTTCGAGCAACAGGTTCTGCATGGCGGTGCGGGTTTGCGCGTCCAGGGCGCCGAACGGTTCGTCCATCAGCAGGAACTGGGGCGCTACGGCGTAGGCGCGCGCCAGCGCCAGCCGCTGGCGCATCCCGCCCGACAGCGTGCGCGGCCACGCGCCGGCGAACTCCGCCAGCCCCATCAGCTGCAGGTAGCGCTCGACGATGGCGCCACGCTCCGCGGTTGGC
>JBDTTY010000179.1:0-6004 GCA_040007975.1 Betaproteobacteria bacterium
CACATCAGGGGGCTGCCGACGACGACGCGCGCGCGTTCGCGATCGCCCTTCGGATCAATTTCGCAGCAGCGCATAAATTATTTGTTGCTGCGTATGAAATTTGCGCGCAGTGGATCCACATGTGCCTGGTTCAATGGCAAGCATAGACGTGCATCCGGCTCGAAAGCGCTATTGCGTACGCAACTCGATCGGCGCTAACGTATCGGTGGCATTGGTTGTACATCCAAGTGATAAAAACCTCGAGCCAACGCACCACTTTGGTCGAACTACGCGATTGATTGCAAAAAACCATCCACGACTTCCACTTTGAGTTTTGCAGGGGCGCGCCTACCTCCCTCAACTTCTGGCTCGAAGTTGTGTTTGAATGTTCGTCCCGGCACAAGGAACACTATCGACCATGATCAAAATTCTGCAAATCGCTTGCCTGTGCATGACTCTGACCGCATTTCCCGCCAGTGCTCAGGATTGGCCGACGAAGCCCATCAAGCTTGTTGTCGCATACCCGGCGGGCGGCGCTGTCGATATCGTCGGCAGGATACTCGCCGAGAAGTTGTCGGGGTCGCTTGGA
The DNA here is from genome assembly GCA_040007975.1 of Betaproteobacteria bacterium. Classification (GTDB taxonomy): domain Bacteria; phylum Pseudomonadota; class Gammaproteobacteria; order Burkholderiales; family Casimicrobiaceae; genus VBCG01. The sequence continues at coordinate 569 of JBDTTY010000179.1, forward strand.
CAGACCGTGGTCGTCGAGAACAAACCCGGCGCAGGCGGTCTTATCGGCGCCGACATGGTGGCCAAGAGTCCCGCCGACGGCTACACGTTCGTGCTCGGTACCGTCAGCAGCCACGCCATCGCGCCGTCGGTGTACAAGTCCATGCCCTACGATGCCGTGGCGGATTTCGCTCCGATCTCGCTGGTTGCGCTCACGCCCTACTTCATCACGGTCAATCCATCGGTGCCGGCGAAAACACTGGCTGAATTGATCGCGTATGCGAAGGCCAATCCCGACAAGCTCAACTTCGGATCCTCGGGCAAAGGCACCACGCCGCACCTTTCCGGCGAACTCTTCAACACCATGGCGGGCGTCAAGATCACGCACGTCCCCTACAAAGGCAGCGCGCCCATGGTGACCGATCTGCTTGGCAACCAGGTCCAGGTGGCGTTCGACAACACAGTGATTCCCAACGTCAAGGCCGGGAAACTGCGCGCTCTGGCGGTCACCAGCACCACACGGCTTGCCGCCATGCCCGACATTCCGACCGCGGCGGAAGCAGGTCTGCCGGGCTATGAGGCGGTAGGCTGGATGGGCGTCTACGGTCCCAAAGGCACGCCACCGGCGATCGCGAACAAGCTCAGCGCCGAGATTGCGAAAGCGATGGCCTCGCCGGATGTGCGCGACAAGCTCGCCGCAATGGGCTTTCAGGGGGCCACGGATACACCGTCACAATTCGATGCCTACCTGCGCGCGGAACAGGCCAAGTGGTCGAAGGTCGCGCGCGAAGCCAACGTCCAGCCGGAGTAGCATCCATGCGCACCGTCGATGTCCACGCCCACATACTGTGCACGTCGGTGATGGGGGTGGCGGGTCGCGCGGGACCCGCAATGGGGGTCGCCGACGGCCAGACATTTTTTCGCTCCGGAGACTACATCCTGCGCGGCGTTCGCTTCGCCGATTCGCCGTTTTCGGATGTGCTGCAACGATTGCAACTCATGGATGCGATGGGCATCGACCATCAGCTCCTGTCGCCCAATCCGCTCACTTATTTCTACGCGCAATCTGCCGCCGACGGCGAGCGCTTCTGCCGGGCGCAAAACGACGCGATCGCCGCCGTCGTGCGCACACATCCAACGCGGTTTTCAGGACTCGCACAGCTACCGATGCAGGACCCGGATCGGGCCGTCCGCGAACTCGAGCGGGCGGTACGCCAGCTTGGCCTGCTGGGTTCCTATATTGGCAGTTCTTTCGCCGGCACCACGCTGAGCGATCCGGTGCTGGATCCGGTCTGGTCAGCGCATGCAACACTCGACGTGCCGGTCGTCGTGCATCCAGCGCCAGTCGATGTCGAACGGACTGCGAACGCACACACCGGTTCGCGGCAATGGGATCTGGACATCGTCATCGGCTTTGCACATGACGAGACGTCGGCCGTGGCACAACTGATCTATGGCGGCGTTCTGGACCGGCACCCGAAACTTCGCGTGCATATCCCGCACGGTGGCGGCACGGCGCCCTATCTTCGGGGCCGGATGGCCGCGGCCATGGAACGAAGGCCATGGGGACGCGAACTGTGTACGCGACCCTTCGACGAGTTGTGGGCGCAGCTTTCCTTCGACTGTCTGGTTGGTACGCGGTCGGCGATGACCTTTCTTGTTGCCAGTGAAGGTGCGTCGCGGGTGATGCTGGGTACCAATTTTGCCGGATGGGACCAGGAGCGCACGATTGTTTCGCAAGTCGCGTCGCTGCCCATTGCGCCGGCCGAACGCGACGCGGTCCTCGGCGGCACGGCAGCAAACTATTTTCGCATCGCCTGACACCAGCAAAGGCGCTGCGCCTCGATTCGCGATTCAGCGAAGCTGAACCGGCGGCGGCGCTATCCGTTGCGCAGGCGCGCCGTCTCGGCGTAGTCCACTTGCGGCGGCGCTCCCGAAAGCGCCACAGCGTAGGCGGATCGCGCGTGTTCGACCGACATCTTGCCTTCGCGAACGTCGTCCAGCACCGCAACCGGATCGCGAAGATGCGCCTTGCCATGACCACCACCTCCGGCGAGGCGCACGCGCAGCACATCGCCGCGATTGACGGTGGTCAGGAACTTGGCTTGACATGCTTCCTCGTTGCCGTTGGCGCGCGTGATGCTTACGTTGGACGGCGCGCCGCACTGCCCGCCATCCAGGCCATAGGGCGGATGGTCGCGGCGATCAGAACGAATTTGCAGCGTCGCGCGATCCGTCGTGAAGCGCAGGTGACGTTCCAACGCCAGCCCGCCGCGATAGCGACCGGGACCGCCAGAGTCGGGCACCATCGCGTAACGCTCGACGACGATGGGCTGATCGGCCTCGACCATCTCGGCGGGCGTGTTCGAGTAGTTGACCAGCGTGCCCGTGCACGCGTCCATGCCATCTCGATCAGGTCCACCACCCCAGGACGCCAGCAGAAATTCGAGGTAAACGCAGGACCGGCCATCCTGATCCACGCCGCCGAAAGAAATACCAACGTCGGGCGCATTGGACCCGCAGGCGGGCACCATGTCGGGCACTGCCTGCGCGAGCGCGCCGAAGATCGCATCTGCGATCCGGATGCCGGTGATGCCGCGAGCGGCCACCGCGCCAGGCGGGCGGGGATTGACCACGGTGCCCTCCGGCGCAATCACTTCGATCGGGCGAAAGTAGCCGGCGTTGTTCGGAATTGCCAGGTCAACGATGGAACGCACGCATGCCAGCGCCGTCGACAACGTGAACGGGTAGACGCAGTTGATGGCGCCGCGCACTTGCGGCGAGGATCCGGTGAGGTCGATGGTGATGTTGTCCTCGCGAATCGTCACCGTCGCTTCGATCCTGATCGGGACGGGATCGAGCCCGTCGCCGTCGAGATAGTCGACAAAATTCCACGTTCCCTTGGGCAACTTGGCGATTTCCGCGCGGGTGAAGCGCTCCGTGTAGTCGAGCAGTTCCCGGCAATACTGCTCGAACTCGGTGGCACCGTAGCGCTGCGCGAGATTGATCATTTCGCGCTCACCGACCAGGCAGGCCGCGACCAGAGAGCGAATATCACCCAGCACCTTGTCCGGCACGCGCACGTTGCATTCGATCAGGCGGAACATTGCGTCATCCGGTTCGTTCTCGCGCCAAAGGCGTGAAGGCGGAATACGCAATCCTTCCTGATAGATCTCCGTCGAATCGCTCGCGTTGCCGCCCGGGATGCGGCCACCAATGTCTGTCATGTGCGCCAATGCGACCGAAAAGCCGATGAGCGCATTGGAAAAGAAGATCGGCTTCACCAGGACGATGTCCGGCAGGTGGGTGCTGCCGTCGTAGGGATCATTGGTGATGTACAGGTCCCCGGGGCTGATGCGGCCCGCATAAGCTCGACTCACGGACTTGACCGCGAACGGCATCGCGCCCAGATGAAAGGGCAAGCAGGTTCCCTGCGCAATCATCTGGCCATCGGCGAGGAACAACGCCGTGGAAAAATCGAGCGCCTCCTTGACCACGAATGAGCGCGCGGTCCGATAGATGGTCAGCGCCATTTCGTCGGTCAGTGCCGCGAGCGCGTTCTTGATGAGTTCGAGTGCGAACGGGTCGCGCCCGATCGATGGTTCGCGGGAGTCGGAAACGATGCGATGGTCGTGGAGGTCGTTCATGGTCACTCGAGTTCAATTTCAATCGCGTCCCACGCGATGCGGCGGGCGCGCCCGTCGGGCGGAACAACAGTCGTGCTGTCGAATTCCTCCACCAACAGCGGGCCGCTGCGCCAACGCGTATCGAGGTCACCGCGTCGACAGATGGGCGTCAGGATCATTCCGAACTCCGGTCCGAAGTAGACCGCTCGGGAGCTGCCGGAGCTCACCTGGCCATCGCCGATGGTCAGATGCTCGGGCACATTCGTTGCACGCGTCGACGCGCGTGCAATCACCCGAACGTTCATCGTTTCGATGGCCTCGACGTCGGAACGGTAGCCGAAATGCTGCTGGTGGGCGGCGGAAAACAGCTCGCGCAAGCCCGAGCTCGCATCGAGATTGGGGAACGGCAGCGTCAGTTCCGAGTTGGCACCGGAGTAGCGCAGATCGGTGAGGCGCTCGAAATGATGATCGCTCGCTGCATATCCTTCGCTCACCAGAACGGCCGCACCTTCGGCCTCGAGCGCCAGATATTTTTCCTGTATCGCCGCGATATCGAGCTGGTCCAGACGCTGCTTGCAGGCGCGAACGAAATGGTGCTCCATCTCCGGAAACAGCATGCCAAGCGCGCTGAACAGACCCGGCACCGGCGGCACGAGAATGTTCTTCATGCCGAGCAAGCGGGCGAGCGTGGCAGCGTGCACCGGGCCATTGCCACCGAACGCAAGCATCTGCAGATCGCGTGGATCGCGCCCCCTCTCCGTGGACACCGCTCGCAGCGCCCTTGCCATCGTGGCATTGGCGACGCGGTGCACGCCCCACGCCGCATCCTCGAGACTCATTCCCAGCGGTCCCGCGACCTCGGCTTGCAGCGATTTTTCTGCCAGTTCGCGCCGAATGGGCAGACCGCCTCCAGCAAGTGCGATCGGATTGATGAAGCCGAGAATCATGTTGGCATCCGTGACCGTGGGGATCACGCCACCGCGTCCGTAGCACGCCGGCCCAGGATCCGCGCCGGCACTATCCGGCCCCACGCGCAGCGCCCCACCAGCGTCCAGGCGCGCCAGGCTGCCCCCACCTGCCCCGACCTCCGCGATGTCGATGGCGGGTGCACGGACGTGGTAGCCGCCGCCGCTCAACAATCGGCCAGCGATGTTGATGCCGCCGCCGACTTCGAGCGAATTCACCCGCTGGAACTGCCCCGCGTCAACCAGCGCGGCCTTGGCCGTCGTGCCACCCATGTCGAAACTGAGCAGGCTCAGGTTGCCGAGCCTGCGGGCGAGCTCCGCCGCGCCGACGACACCCGCGGCTGGACCGGATTCGATGATGTGGATCGGGCGTTCCTCGGCGACGGCCGCGCTCATCGCGCCACCGCTCGATTGCATGATCGTCAACGGCGCGTCGATCGCCTTCTCCTTCAGCTTGTCGACGAGACCCCGGAGATAATGCCGGACCAGCGGCATGACATAGGCGTTGACGACGGTAGTGCTCGTGCGCTCGTACTCGCGAATTTCTGGCAGCAGTTCGCTGGAAATCGTGACCGGCATGTCCGGATCGCGTCGATAAATCAGCTCACGCAGCCGCGCTTCGTGGATGCCATTCACATGCGCGTTGATGCAGCAGATCGCGATGGCGTCGACCTGCTCCGCCAGCACACTGTCGACCACCACCTGCGCCCCCGCCTCGTCGAGGGGGCGCTCGACGCGGCCCAGATAGTCGACCCGCTCGGCAACTTCGAAGCGCAGGCGCCGCGGCACCAGCGCCGGCGGCTTGCGCCAACGGATGTCGTAGAGCACCGGCATGCGCAACCGGCGAATCTCCAGCACGTCGCGAAA
>JBDTTY010000180.1:0-5996 GCA_040007975.1 Betaproteobacteria bacterium
TTGTTGACGAACATTACCGACGCCACGATCGTGTCGGGGCGCAATGCCGCCTCGAACTTGTCGAGCGCGACCATGCCCTGGTCGTCGACATCGAGATACGTGACCTCGAAGCCTTCGCGCTCCAGATCGCGCATCGTGTCGAGCGTGGCCTTGTGCTCCGTCTTGACGGTGACCAGATGCTTGCCCTTGTCCTTGTAAAAGTGGGCAGCACCCTTCAGCGCGAGATTGATGGACTCGGTAGCACCCGACGTCCACACCAGTTCCTTGGGATCGCAGTTGACCAATGCGGCGACCTGTTCGCGCGCCTCCTCCACCGCTGCCTCGGCGGTCCAGCCGAACGAGTGCGAGCGTGACGCCGGATTGCCGAAGTCTTCAGTCAAGTAAGTGATCATCTTTTGCGCGACGCGCGGATCCACTGGCGTCGTTGCAGAATAGTCGAGGTAGATGGGCAGTTTCATGGGGCGTGAGTGGTAAATGAGTTCAGTCGTAATGGAGGTAAGCGTCAAACGGCCGCGGTGACCGGCACCTTGCATGGCGTGGTGCCGGCGGGCGCCTGCCGCGTGTCGATTCGCGCCGCAATGGCGGCCTTTTGATCCTGTTGCGCCACCAGTTGTGCCAGCGACACACCCGACAGGAACGAGAAAATGTGATTGTTGAGACCTGCCCACAACTCGTGGGTCATACAACGGCGATCATCATGACAATTTTCAAGTCCGCCGCATTGCGTGGCGTCGATCGGTTCGTCGACCGCAACGATGATCTGCGCAACCGAGAGCTGCGATGACGCGCGCGCCAGATGGTAGCCACCCCCTGGCCCACGCACGCTGTCGACAAGCCCCGAGCGGCGCAATTTGCCGAACAACTGCTCAAGATAGGAAAGCGAGATGCGTTGCCGCTCGGACACTGCCGCAAGCGTCACGGGGCCATTGGTACTGTGCATGGCCACATCGATCATCGCGGTGACGGCGAAACGGCCTTTGGTCGTCAGACGCATGGTGACGGCCTCCCGACCGCAGGCACGCGATTTCCGTGCGGAAATACGCGAAAACAGCAAATGGTCTTTGTCCTGGACAAACTTGTCATGACGTCGATCCCTGCGAAAAGTATCGTATACCCGAACAAATTAGTCAACTAAACGACGTAGAAGTTCATTCCAGCATCTTGTTGATTTGTTTAGGGTCGAACCCGTCAGTTGCGGCTTTGGCATCCCCGCAATCCAAGCCGTTTTTCTTCAGTTGCGCCACCAGTCGGTCAAAGCGCTGCTCGCTGGCAGCCGCATGGTCCAGCATCTGGTGAATGGCCTGTACCACCGGGTCATTCATGTCAGCCGCGATGGCGTACGCCGAGAACCCCATCTTCCCCGCCTGGGACTCATGCCGATCATGATCCGCCTCCGTGAGGATGCGGGCCGGAATGCCAACCGCGGTGGCATTGGCGCCAACGTCGCGCACTACGACGGCATTGGATCCTATCTTCGCGCTTTCTCCAATAACAATCGGACCCAGAATTTTGGCGCCGGCACCGACCACGACACCGCGTTCCAGTGTCGGATGGCGCTTGCCCTTGTTCCACGAGGTCCCGCCGAGTGTCACCCCGTGGTACAGCGTGCAATCGTCGCCGATCACCGCCGTCTCCCCCACCACCACGCCCATGCCATGGTCGATGAAGACACGGCGGCCGATGGTGGCCCCCGGATGAATCTCGATGCCGGTCAGCCATCGGCTCCAGTGCGCAAGCCAACGCGCCAGCCAGCGAAAGCCGCGCCGCCACAGCGGATTGGTCACTGTCCGGTGCCAGACCAACGCGTGGAGTCCCGGATAGCAGGTCAGCACCTCCCAACGGCTGCGGGCTGCTGGGTCGCGGTCGAATACAACCGCAATGTCTTCGGAAAGCCGATTGAACATTCCCAATTCTCGCATTTCCGATTAAATCACTCAAGTATTGTCCCGTCGCAACCGCGGCTTCGGCCGGTGTCGACCCGGTGACCTCGTTTCGACCCTGGTTTGTTACCATCGGCCCGCAATCCAACGATGCAACCACAGGCCGCTATCGTCGGTCGCGGTGACCGCAGCCCCCAACCAATTCGTGAAAGAAGTCGTGCGCATCTCATTTCTTTCCGTGATTTCGTTGATCGATGTGATGCGACCGCTTTGTGCCATCGCTATGGCACTGACGATCGCGTCGATCGCGCACGCGCAAACGATGGCGCCGACACCGATTCCAAACAAGCGATGCGAGGCCGCCGAAAAACGCATCGCGCGCGAAAATCGGGATCTGAAGGCAACGCTCGAAACGCTGGGACGCGAGCACAAGGCGCGCGAAACATGTTCAACGCGCAGCGTTTGCGCACGCATCGACGACAACATCGCCACGCTCGAAAAACGCCACTATCGACATGAAATACGTTTGGTGCGTTCGCGCGGCGAGGCGCTGGAGGTGTGCCGGGGGAAATAATTGGGGTCAGACTCCTATTGATAATTGGGGTCAGACTCCTGTGGATTGCAGCGATTTCAAGCAATCAATAGGAGTCTGACCCCAATTATTTCAAGCCTACGGTGCTGGCCCATCAGCGCATCAACGCCGAAACGGCAATCAGCGCCACCATCGCGAGCGACACCAGCACGAAATAGATGGCGGCAATGACAGCCGCGCGCACAATGCCGGCCCACCAGCTGCCGCCATAAACGCGCGTACGTGCGCGAAATAAATAAATGGCCACCCAGAGTGCAAGCGCCGCGCGCATGGGCGGCCACGGCACCGCAATGATCAGCATGATGATCAGCGCCGCAAATGCGTGCACGTGCGCGCTGTAGACGAGATGCTCGGCATAGCGGCGCGGACGCCGAGGATATTTCCTGGAGCCTCCCATGTACGCCAGCATCATCAATAACGCGAACACCGGCAACAACATGATCATCGCGTAGGTGCCGTAGCGCAGCACCCCTGCATACAGGCGCTCGGCTTTTTCTTCCCGGGGAAGATTCCTGAAATGCTCATAGCGCTTGCGTAAAAAATCAGGCAATTGCGCTTCGGCCCCGTTGATCCTGAGCGACAGGTTGAGCTCGTCGTCGAGCCCGATCAAGGTGTCTTTGTCGCTGGTCCGTAAACCCTGCGGCTTGCGTTCCGACTCAGGTACGGCTGCGGCAGCCTTGTGCTCCGCCGCAACTCGCGCGGCACGCTGCGCCGAGGTTTCGCCGCTGACCGCGCCTGCTGGGACCCCCTTTCCGGCCTTACTCGCACCCTTTGATCCAGTCGACGGCGACGTGGCGGCATCGTCGGCCTCCGCCTCGATCCTCGCGTTTTCTATGGCGTCTTGCCCCTGATCGCTGACGAACACTACCTGCTCGGAAAGATCGGCTGGCGACTGGACGATGCCGATGAACGCGAACAGCAGCAGGTACAACACCAGGAACAAGCGCGCCGGTCGAATGTAGCGGCGCCGCCGTCCGGCGAAATATTCAAGCGTCAGGAAGCCGGGGCGCGCGATCAGCGCATACAACGTACGCCAGAGTCGACCATCGATCGCAACATAGCGTCCCGCCGCGTCGCGCATGAACGCACGAAACGTCGGCAACGTCACGGTCGTTTCCTGACCGCAATTGGCACAGTAGTGGCCGGAAATCGACGCGCCGCAATTCGGGCATATCGCCGGCACGATTGCGGGATCCAGCGGCTTAAAGGATTCCATATGTCCCGTCACGATAGCCGAGCGCCCAACGACCGCGCGCATACAGCGCGTATTTGTGCAGGAAAACGTGCCCGGGTGCGACCCGGACGAGTTGCGCCAGCACGCACTGATGCAACGCGAGCAGCGCGGAGGCCGCAGCGATGGCCATCGCTTCCGGATCCGCGGTGGCGACGCCTCCAGCAGCCGCTTGTGCCGCCGAGCGCACTTGCGGCGCCGCGGATGCCGTGGCCGCCGTCAGTTGTGCCAGCAACGTCGATTCGCCGAGGTCCGCTGCAGCGCGTGTCCACAAGGCTTCGCGCTCGTCTTCGTCGTCATCCCAGCATTCGGCCATTGCAACATCGTTGGTCCAGAGAGCAGCCGCACGCCATGACGGGATCAGAACTACCGGCGCGTCCACCGGAAATCCTCGCGCGCCGAGAATGGCCGCAGCATCGCTGCGATCATGCTCGCTGATTGGCGTGCCGACGCGCGCGAACCATGCCGGCGCCACCGTCATGAACGAAGTGTTCCCGTGAGCTGATCGATGCGGGCCAGAATGCCGCGCAGGATATTGACCTCTTCGCGCTCCAGTGCGGCCCGACCGAAAAGGCGACGCAACCGCGGCAGCAAGCGGCGCGGCCGCGTGGGATCGAGAAAGCGCAACGTCGTCAGCGTATCCACCGCGTGCGCATAGAGCGATTCGATTTCGTCATGCGTGGCCGGCGCAAATCGCGGCGCGGTCCAGACATCGCGCATCCCGGCCGCCAGTCGCAATTCATACGCCGCCAGTTGCACGGCCGCCGCAACGTTGAGCGACCCAAATTCGGGGTTGGCCGGAATCGTCGCGGCTAATTCGCACTGTGCCAATTGCGCATTGGACAGTCCCGACATTTCGGTACCGAATACGAACGCGACATCGCCGTCGTCGATCCGCCGCAAAGCGGCGATCGCAGCGTCGTGCACTGGCATCACCTGTCCGGCAAATTCGCGGGGTCGCGCGGACATCCCGACGGCCAATGCACTCCCCGCCAGCGCGTCGGCAAGAGTGGCGACGACGCGTGCCCCGGCAAGCACACTGTCGGCGCCGGATGCGCGCGCCGTGGCATCCGGATCGGGAAAGCGCTGCGGCGCCACCAGGATCAGTTGCGTGATGCCCATCGTGAGCATGGCGCGTGCCGCCGCACCGATATTGCCAGGGTGGCTCGTGTGGACCAGAACGATGCGCACGCGCGCAAGCGCGGCGGTAGTACGGAGGGCATCCAAGTGGGGCCGGATCGGGTAGCTCTTGCAGAAGCAGGTAAAATAGCCGGATTCCGCTCTTTTGACACGCCCGTCGGCAGCTTCCACTGTCGCGGCGACAATCCGCCATGCATCCAATGCTCACGACGGCCATCAAGGCCGCTCGCCGCGCCGGCAACATCATCAACCGCGGCGCACGCGACCTCGACCTGTTGACCGTGACGGCCAAGGGCCCCAAGGATTTCGTCAGTGAAATCGATCGCGCCGCCGAGGCCGCTATCGTGGAAACAATCTTCGCTTCCTATCCGGACCACGCCATTCTGGCCGAGGAAGGGACCGATCGCGAGCGCAATCCCGATGCGGAATACAAGTGGATCATCGATCCGCTCGACGGCACCACCAATTTCCTGCATGGCTTTCCGCAATATTGCGTGTCGATCGCGCTTGCCCACCGCAACGTCGTGCAGCAAGGCGTCATCTACGACCCGGTGCGCAACGACCTTTTTACCGCCACGCGCGGCCGCGGCGCCTTTCTCAATGATCGGCGCATCCGTGTGTCGAAGCGAACTCATCTGCGCGATGCGCTGATCGGCACGGGCTTTCCGTTTCGCGATGGCAGTTACCTCGACACGTACCTTGCGATGATGAAGACGATGATCACCGAAACCGCAGGGCTGCGACGCCCCGGTGCCGCGGCACTTGATCTCGCCTATGTCGCGGCGGGTTCGTATGACGGCTTTTTTGAAGTCGGGTTGAACCCATGGGACGTCGCGGCGGGAAGCCTGCTCGTCCTCGAGGCCGGGGGCCTGATCGGCGATCTTTCCGGTGAAGGCGATTATCTTTATGGCGGGCAGGTGATTGCCGCCAGTCCCAAGATCTTCGCGCAGATGGTAACGCTATTGGCGCCGTATCGCACCGCCATGGTCTCGGGCCAGCGCGATGCGGCTGCGGCCACCGCCAAGGCGTCCTGAACGATCCGCGCCGGCACGGCGCCCGCTTTTCAACGGTGGCTGACCCGGCGTATGCTGGTGGCATGACGCCATCCGGGTTCCTGCCGCCGCAAGTCAGCAACCGACTTCCGTGGCGGCGG
>JBDTTY010000181.1:0-5983 GCA_040007975.1 Betaproteobacteria bacterium
ATCGACTGACCAATGACGAGCGCCTTTATGCGATAGGCCTGTGCCTCAACAGCGCCACGGTGCCCATCGCCACCGGTGGTTTTCCGGGCGAGCTCCGGTGCTCGGCGCTGGCGCCATACAACACCGTCGGCGAACATCTCCTACGCACGGCACGTGGCGTACTCCATGTTTCGGTACGACCGTTGACGAGCGACACGGCCACAGGCGCCGAATTGGTGCTGGTGCACGACATGAGTTTCGTGGAGCGTCGAAGTGAAGAGACGCGCCGTTATCTTTTCCTGTTTTTCGTCGTTCTCGCCGCCTGCGTGGCTTTGATCACCGTGGTGATCGCCCAGCTGTCCTGGCGGGGCTGGGTGTCCGGATTGCGTGCGCTGCTGCGCGGCGAAGGCCTTTTGCGTTCGTCATCCCACGGCACGGCGCCCGAGTTGCGCCCCATTGCGCGCGACGTACAAACACTGCTGCGCGAGCTCGAGCACCAATACCGCCCGACCGACGAAACCCAGCAGCGCTGGTCGCAGGATACGCTGCGCGCGGTGCTGCGCGGAGAAATGCGTGGCAACGAGATCATGATCGTTTCCAATCGCGAGCCCTACATTCATGTCAACACCGCGGACGGTATACGCGTGCAGCGCCCGGCCAGCGGACTTGTGACTGCGCTCGAGCCGGTGATGCGGGCATGCTCGGGCACGTGGATCGCGCACGGCAGCGGAAGCGCCGACCGCGAGACGGTCGACAAGTACGACCGGGTGGCCGTGCCGCCGGACTCGCCGATCTACCGGATCCGCAGACTGTGGCTGTCGCCGCAGGAGATCGCGGGCTATTACGACGGCTTCGCCAACGAAGGCCTTTGGCCGCTATGCCATATTGCGCACGTACGCCCGACGTTCCGTACGAATGATTGGGAGCACTATCGCGCCGTCAATGCGCGCTTCGCTGACGCAGTGGTTGCCGAGGCGCAAAGCGATGATCCGGTAGTGCTGGTGCAGGATTATCACTTCGCGCTGTTGCCGCGAATGATCCGCGAGCGTCTGCCCAACGCCATCATCATCACGTTCTGGCACATCCCCTGGCCCAACCCGGAATCGTTCGCGATTTGTCCTTGGCGCGCCGAGTTGCTCGATGGCCTGCTGGGCAGCGACATCATCGGTTTTCACACGCAATTTCATTGCAACAACTTTGTCGACACGGTGGACCGCATTCTTGAGGCACGCATCGATCGCGAAACGCTGACGGTGGTGTGCAAAGGCGCCCGTACCGCAGTCAATCGCTACCCGATCTCGATCGAATGGCCGCCCGAGCCTCTGTCGAGGACGCCGCCCGTGGATGAATGCCGGGAACGTGTCCGCGTGCGCCTGGGCATGCCGCGTCCGCATCGCCTCGGCATCGGCATTGACCGGCTCGACTACACCAAGGGCATTCTGGAGCGGTTCAACGCCGTAGGGCGGCTGCTCGACCTGCATCCCGAGTGGATCGGGCAGTTCACGTTCGTGCAGATCGCCGCGCCCACTCGCGGTACGATCGACGCCTATCAAAACTATGCCGTTTGCGTGCACCAGCTTGCCCGCGAGATCAACGCCCGCTTTGCCGGCGCGTCGCAGCCACCCATCATGTTGCTCAACGAGCACCATGAGCAGGACTCGGTTTACGAGCACCATCGCGCCTCCGACCTATGCTTTGTCAGCAGCCTGCATGACGGCATGAATCTCGTGGCCAAGGAATTCGTCGCCGCACGGGACGACGAGCGCGGCGTCCTGGTCCTGTCTCAGTTCGCCGGTGCCTCACGTGAGCTGCCGGAGGCCCTGATCGTCAATCCTTACGACGCCGACGAGTGCGCCGAGGCGCTGCACCTGGCACTTTCGATGCCCGCCGAGGAACAGCGGATCCGCATGCGCCTGATGCGCAACATCGTGCGCGAATTCAATGTGCACCGATGGGCCGGGAGAATGCTGCTCGATGCCGCGGCCATGCGCGAACGACGGCAATTTCGCGAACGGATCGATGCGCGTGGACGCTAAAGTACTCCGTACTGCCGCCTCCGGCGTGAAACGGCGGCCTCGATTCGTTCGCCCGATGCCGCCGGCGCTGGATAGTCGGTGTGCATTGTTTCTCGACATCGATGGCACGCTGGCAGAGATTGCCGCCACGCCGGATGCCGTGCAGCTCCACCCGGCCTTTGCCGATCTTCTCCCGGATCTTCAGCGCGAACTCGGGGGCGCCGTGGCCATCGTCACCGGGCGCTCGATCACCAGTGCCGATGCACTGCTTTCCGGGCTGGTATTGCCGATGGCCGGGCAACACGGCTGCGAGCGCCGCGACGCGGAAGGCGCCATTCATCTGCACGCCACGTCGGGTGCGACACAAAATCGATTGCGCGATCTGCTGGAGGGGCTTGCGCGACGCCATCCGCAACTGATGCTGGAGGACAAGGGAGCCACGATGGCCTTGCACTATCGTGCGACGCCGCAGCTTGCATCTCACGTACATCAGACGATGCGACGCTCGATGCACGACAACGATGGCTTTGAATTGCTGCCCGGCAGGATGTTGCTTGAAGTACGCCCCGAAGGCCGCGACAAGGGAACCTCCATTGCGGATTTCATGGCCGAGCCTCCTTTTGCGGGACGCGTCCCAGTCTTCGTCGGCGACGACAAGACCGACGAGCACGGCTTCGACGCGGTAGAAAAGCTTGGCGGTTGGTCGGTCAAGGTGGGCCCAGGCCGCACGTCCGCACAATTTCGCCTTGCCAATCCGGTGGCCGTTCGCCGCTGGTTGCTGGCACCGATCGAAACGCCGCCACAATCCGACAGCACCACGATAAAAAGGTGACCATGACGATGAGCACCCCCGCTGGCGATTCCGCTGCGACGACGCGAAACCTTGATCTTGCACTGATCGGCAACGGCCGGATCGGTGCGCTTGTCGACGCCAATGCAGCCATCGTTTGGGGCTGCTTTCCCGGATTGGATGGTGACCCGGCGTTCTGTGCGCTGCTGGACACCACACCGCCGGAAAACGCCCGCGGTATCTGGACGATTGCAGTTGAAGAGGCGGTCGACGTCACGCAGTCCTATGTCGAAAATTCGGCAGTGCTGCGCACGCGCATCACCGACAGGTCGAACGGGGTGATCGAAATCACCGATTGCTGCCCGCGCTACAGGCAGCATGGGCGCATCTTCCAGCCGATGACCCTGGTGCGCCGGATACGCCGCATTGCAGGCAATCCGAGGGTGATCATTAGCTTGCGTCCGGCCTGCGACTTCGGCGCGAGCGCCCCCGACATCACCGTGGGCAGCAACCACATTCGCTTTGTGACGCGTGATCAAACCCTGCGGCTTACCACCGATGGGTCACTCACGGCGATTCTCGAAGAGCGCCCGATATTCGTCGACGACACGATGACATTGATGCTCGGCGCCGACGAATCCATCCCGGAGGATATTCGCGACCTTGGCACCGCGTTCATCGAGCGCACCAATGTCCATTGGCAGGAATGGGTGCGCGGACTTGCGATCCCGTTCGAATGGCAATCGGCCGTCATCCGGGCGGCCATCACGCTCAAGTTGAACGCCGTCGACGACACGGGCGCGATCATTGCTGCGATGACCACATCGATTCCCGAAGCGGCCGACTCCGGACGCAACTGGGACTACCGTTTCTGCTGGTTGCGCGATGGGTATTTCGTCATCAACGCGCTCAACCGCCTAGGTGCAACCGCCACGATGGAAGCCTACCTTGCGTACATGATCGGCATCGCCGCCAACAGCGGTGGGGGCGCGCTGCAGCCGGTCTACCGTATCAGCGGCAGCGCCCAGTTGCTCGAACGCACGGAGCCGGCGCTGCCGGGCTATCGCGGCATGGGCCCGGTGCGCGTGGGCAACGATGCGTGGCGCCAGGTGCAGCACGACGTTTACGGCGCCGCTGTGCTGGCGGCAACCCAGGTGTTTTTCGACGAACGACTGATGCAGCGCGGCGATGTAGCACTGTTCGAGCGGCTCGAGAGCCTCGGCACGAAGGCAGCGGCAGTGCACGACCAGGCAGACGCCGGCTTGTGGGAGTTGCGCGGTCAACAGCGTGTGCATACGTTTTCGAGCGTCATGTGCTGGGCGGCATGCGATCGACTCGCGCGGATTGCGGCGCGCTTGGGGCTCGCTGCCCGCGCCGTCGTATGGCAAGCGCATGCAGAACGGATCCATGCCTTCGTCGATGCCCAATGCTGGAATGAACAAAGCGGTTACTTCGCGTCGTTTGCCGGCGGCCACGACCTCGACGCCAGTCTGCTGCTGCTCGCCGAACTCAATTTCGTGCCTGCCACCGATCCACGCTACGTCGCTACGGTCGAGGCCATCGAACGCGATCTGGTGCGCGACGGTTTCGTCTTCCGCTACGTCGAACACGACGATTTCGGCGCACCTCGCAATGCCTTTCTCGTGTGCTCGTTCTGGCTGGTGAACGCACTGGCCGCCATTGGCCAAAAGGACCGTGCGCGCGTGTTGTTCGAACGCCTTCTTGCATGCCGCAATGCGCATGGTCTGCTCGCCGAACACGTCGATACGGTCACCGGCGAAATGTGGGGCAACTTTCCACAGACCTACAGCATGGTGGGCCTCATCAATGCCGCGATCCGGCTGTCGCGGCCGTGGGACGAAGCGTTCTGAGCCACTTAGCCTGCGCTGCGCGCCTGCGCGATGGCTTCGAGCAACGTTGCGGCTTCCTGGGCCCCCGATACCGCCGTCTTGCCATCCATGATGAAGAACGGTACGCCCGACACGCCAAGTTCGCGCGCTCGACGGTCCGCACCTTCCACCGCCTCTGCCAGCTCGTGTGACGCGAGCAGCGCACGCGCGTCGTCCGGGTCGAATCCCGCCGCCTGTGCCCGTGCCACGAGCACTTCGGGGTCGCCCAGATAGAGCCCGTCGATGAAGTACGCCGCGAACAGCGACTCGACCAGCGCATCGGCATTGCCTTCGGGGCGCGATTGCGCCCACGCGATCAGGCGGTGTGCCAGCAAAGTGTTGGGTTGCCGCTCGATCGCATCGAACGCAAAGGGAATGCCCACGGTGGTGCCGGCCGCCTCCACCCGTGCATAGATTTCCTTCGCCCGCTGCGGTCCGCCGAATTTGCGCTCGAGATACTGCTGGCGATCCGCACCTTCGGGCGGCAGATCGGGGTTCAGCTGAAACGGATGCCAGCGAACCTCGACGGGCAGATCCGGCTCCGCCACGCGCAATTGCGCCAGCGCCTCCTCAAGCCGCCGCTTGCCGATGTAGCACCAGGGGCAGACAACATCCGAGACGACGTCGATGGTCAGTGCTCCGAGCATGCTTGATCCTTTGTGCAGGAATGGGGCGCTTTGGCGCCATGTTGCGATAATGGGGGTGGTTGCCCGCTTTGCAAAGGCCGTGCGTTGCGATGAGTCCGTCGATCCGCTGGGACATCTTCTGCCGTGTCGTCGACAACTTCGGCGATGCCGGCGTCTGCTGGCGTCTCGCGCGGCAGCTGGCGGCCGAACACGGATTGGCGGTGACGCTGTGGATCGACGATGTGCGTACATTGTCGCGCATTGTGCCAACGCTCGATGCCGAACTCGACGATCAGGGCGTTGCCGGTGTTCGCGTATGCCGCTTGACGGAGGCGGCCGCTGCCGCTGCGATCCCCGCCGACGTCGTGATCGAAGGCTTTGGTTGCGGCATTCCCGAAGGCTATGTCGCCGCGATGGCCGCAGCCACCCACGCACCAGGCTGGATCGTGCTCGAATATCTGTCGGCCGAGCCGTGGATCGATGCGTCGCACGGACTGCCTTCGCCCCATCCGCGATATCCGCTCACGCGCACGTTCTGGTTTCCCGGATTCACTCCCCAATCGGGCGGGCTGCTGCGCGAGGCCGGGTTGCTGGCGCGGCGCGATGACGCCGTGATCGATGGCGCAAGGCGTGCGGAAATGCTGCGGCTGGCCGGCGTCACGCCCATGCCGGATGTCACATTGA
>JBDTTY010000182.1:0-5953 GCA_040007975.1 Betaproteobacteria bacterium
AGTTGCACCTTGGCCATCCGTGCAATCGCCTTGGCCGCCAGCGCGCGACCGGTGGCGACGCTGCCGGTGAAGCTGATCGCGGTGATATCCGCATGATTGACCATCGTTTCACCGACGACCGAGCCACGCCCCATCACCAGGTTGAATACGCCGGCGGGCAAGCCGGCACGCACCAGGATGTCCGCAATCGCCCACGCACAACCGGGCACCAGATCGGCGGGCTTGCACACGACGGTGTTGCCGTACGCCAGCGCCGGCGCGATTTTCCACGCCGGAATCGCGATCGGAAAATTCCAGGGCGTGATGAGACCAATGACGCCCAGCGGCTCGCGCGTGACCTCCACGTCGACGCCAGGGCGCACGGAGGCCAATTTTTCGCCGGTCATGCGTACCACTTCACCCGCAAAAAATTTGAAGATCTGACCCGCGCGCATCGCCTCGCCGATGCCTTCGGGCAGCGTCTTGCCCTCTTCCCGCGACAGCAGTGCGCCCAGTTCGTCCTTGCGCGCCAGAATTTCCGAGCCCGCACGATCGAGAATGTTGGCACGCTCCTGAATCGAGCCCGTCGACCAGGCGCCAAATGCCTTTTTTGCCGCCGCAATGGCCGCCCGCGTCTGCTCCACATCCGCCTGCGCATATTCGCCGACCACGTCGCTCGTGTCGGACGGATTGCGATTGACCGAGACAGTCGCACCGGCCACCCATTCGCCTGCGATCAGATTCTTGAAAACGTCAGCCATGTTGGAGTTCCAATTCGATTCAAAGTAGCTTGCGGTACGCAAGGCTGGTCATGAGGTCGCCCGCGCCGAATGCCCACGGCGCGATGCGGTCGGTGTGTTCGACGCGATTGACGAGTGCTCCCAGTTTCGGAGTGGACACTGTCACCACGTCGCCCACCATGTGGGTAAAGCCCTGCCCCGGGCCGTGTCGATCTTTTGTCGGCGCGAACATCGTGCCGAGATACAGCATGAGGCCATCCGGATATTGATGATGCGGGCCGATGGCCTGTCCCGCCAGATCAAGCGGATCACGACTGATCATCGCCATCGACGAGTGCCCGTCGAGCGCGAACCCGTCAGGGCCTGCGATGTGCAGCGCGATCTGCGCGGCACGCACGTCGTCAATGGTGAAGTGTGCGTCGAACAACCGGATAAACGGACCGATGGCGGTCGACGCGTTGTTGTCCTTGGCTTTGCCGAGCAACAGCGCACTGCGTCCTTCGAAGTCGCGCAGGTTGACGTCGTTGCCCAGCGTGGCGCCGACCACGCGTCCCGCGCGGTCGATCACCAGCACGATTTCCGGCTCCGGATTGTTCCACTCCGACTTCGGGTGGATGCCGATATCGGCACCAGTACCCACTGCCGACATCGGCTGCGCCTTGGTGAAGATTTCGGCATCGGGCCCAATGCCCACTTCGAGATACTGCGACCACGCGTTTTGCTTGATCAATGCCGCCTTCAGTTCGGCCGCTTCGGCCGAGCCCGGTCGAACGCTCGAAAGGTTGTCGCCGATGATCCCGACGATTACTTTTCGCACGCCTTCCGCGCGCGCCGCATCGCCGCGCGCCTGCTCCTCGATCACGCGTTCCAGCATGCTCGCCACAAACGTGACGCCGGCCGCCTTGATGGCTTGCAGGTCGCAGGGCGCGAGCAACCATGGACGCGATGGATCGCGGGTGGCGTCCGCCGAATTGCGCAGCGCCGCCGCCAGCGAATCGACGCGCGGCAACGTCGTGGCCGCGCGTATTGCGGCGGCCGCATCAGGACGGTTGACGAGCGCACTCGACGTCGGGGCCAACGCCGACAGATCCACGAGATCATCCCCGCGCACGCCGATAACCACGGGACCATTGACAGCGGGCACCCACGCACGGCCGAACAGGATGGCATCACCGGCATCCACCGGCAGGCAGGGGGTCGTGGTCAATTGTGTGTCGAAGGTGATCATCGGAACGGGGGCTCGGGGGTCGCAACGGACTGCAAGCATAACCGACCGACACATGCCGAAGCTATGCCAGAATATCGCTGCGCACCCGATTTCCGCCGATGCCGCCATCACTTACGGACGCCCTCATGCTCACCGCCGCACAAGAATTCGCCGCGCAGTTCCTGGTTGCCGCACGAAAAGCCGGGCGCGCCGGGCCGCGCATCGACGAACCTGCGCGACCCGTCGATGTGGCCGACGCCATTGCCGTGCAGCGCCGCGCTGCGCAGTTGCTCGACCTGCCAGTGGGGGGCTGGAAGTGTTCGGTGCCCACGGCCGCGCGAGCGATCGTCGCGGCGCCGATCTTTGCGCCAACGATTCATCATGCGTCGCCGTGTCCGATGTTGATTCGCGGCGCGGTGGCGCGCATCGAACCCGAAATTGCGTTCGTCATGGCGCACGACCTGCCCGCTCGTTCCACGCCGTACACCGAGGCCGACGTGCAGGCCGCGATCGGTGAAGCACGGTTGGTACTCGAACTGATCGGCCCGCGGTATGCCGAGCCCTCGACGGTCACCTATCCCGAACTGCTGGCGGACTTCATCGCCAATCAGGGCTTGTTTGTCGGCCCGGTGGTCAGCGCACCATGGGAACGGAATCTCGAAGAGTTCACCATTGTCATCCACGCGAACGGCAAACCGCTGCAGACCGTCGATGGCAAACATCCAGACGTGCATCCGTTGCGGCCGTTGGTGTGGCTGGCCGACTATCTCGCCACCCGCGGTGATTTTCTACGCGCCGGCCAGATCGTGACGACGGGGTCGTACGCCGGCATCATCGACGTGCCGATCGATGTGCCGCTGACGTTCGAGTACGGTGACTTCGGTCGACTCGCGGTCACATTGACGCGAGCCGCGCCGTGATGCGCATCCGCGTCCGGAGCATGCATTGAGTCTGTCCGGTCTTGGTGCCGTCGCCATCTGGCACGACCTCCTGCCCGAGGCCCGCGACGAATTCTACGAATGGCACAACCGCGAACACATGCCGGAGCGCGTGGGCATCCCCGGATTTCATCGTGGTCGCCGCTATGCGGTGATCGGCAGCGGACCCGAGTACTTCAACTTGTATGAGGCCGCGAGTTTTGAGACGCTGGCCGGCGCCGACTATCTTAATCGGCTGAATGCTCCCACTGCGTGGACGCAACGTATTGTCCCGTCGTTTCGCCACGTGGCGCGCGCACTGTGCCGCATCGCGTTCACCCATGGCGTGGGTTCCGGCGGCGTCATGTTGACGCTACGGTTTGCGGTGCCCGATGTCGCGCACGCCCACGTCTCGAGCGAAATGTGCACCCGCCTGTTGCCGCCGCTCGCCTATCGCAAGGGTATCGCCGGCGTGCATCTGGGGATCGCGGATCGTGCCGCCAGCAGCGTGGTAACCGAGGAAAAACGCGTGCGTGCCGACGTGACCATCGTGCCCTCCTGGGTCGTGCTGATCGAAGGCATTGGCGTGCCCGAGGTCGAAAGTGCCGTTGGCGAACTGCTGCCCGCATTGCTTGCTGCCGGCGCGCATGAAATTGATCGCAGCAATTACCGCCTCGAGTTCACCCGCTTGAAAACACCATGGACGGCCGGCTGACGGGTGTTCCGATGCCGACCGCCACGCTGCATCCGCGCGCCATCGAATTGCCGTTGGCCGCGACTCTCCATAGGAGCCGTTGATGGCCATCGTTGCATTGATCGAATACGAAGCTGCGTCCCCAGAAGTGCGCGCCATCTACGATGACATTCGCGCCACTCGCAACGTGGACTGGATCAACAATTTCTGGAAATCTCTCGCCAACGATCCGGCCATGCTGCGCCGCATCTGGGCGTCGGTCAAAGAAGTGATGGCGCCGGGCCAGCTCGATCCGCTCACCAAGGAGCTGATCTACGTTGCAGTGTCGGTCACCAACAATTGCGAGTATTGCATCCTGTCCCATACGGCGAGCGCAACCGGCAAAGGCATGACGAGGGGCATGTTCAACGAGATGATGGCGGTGGTTGCGTTGGCCAACGAAACCAATCGACTGTCCAACGGCTATCGTGTCGACGTCGACGAACGCTTTCGCGGACCGCTGGTGAAATGATGCGCTACCGGTCCCGCTCATGATCGACGCCGCACGCCGAGGTGCGCTCGATGCGCCGCTGTACCCGGAGATCGAGCCTTACGCCTCCGGCCGCCTGCCGCTCGACGCCTTGCACACGATGCACTGGGAAGCGTGCGGCAACCGCGACGGCGTTCCTCTCGTATTCCTGCACGGAGGGCCGGGCGGTGGATGCCTGCCGCACCATCGCCGCTTCTACGATCCTGCGTTCTGGAACATCGTGCTGGTCGATCAGCGTGGCGCGGGGCAATCCACGCCGTTGGCCGAGCTTGCCGGCAACACAACCCGAAATCTTGTCGCCGATCTGGAACGCCTGCGCCAACACCTGCGCATCGACCAATGGCTGCTGTTTGGCGGTTCGTGGGGCTCGACGCTCGCGCTGGCCTATGCACAAGCGCATCCCGACCGCGTGTCGGGACTGGTGCTGCGCGGCATCTTTCTCGCTACGCCGCCGGAACTCGACTGGTTCATGCACGGCATGCGCAATGTCTTCCCGGAGGCATGGCGCGCGTTCGAGGAATTCCTGCCGCCTGCCGAGCGAGGCGACCTGCTCGGCAACTACTACCGCCGCTTGACAGATCCGGACGCCTCCGTGCATTTGCCGGCGGCCCATGCGTGGGATCGCTACGAAGGAGCGTGTTCGACATTGATGCCGCAGCCCGAACCCATCGCCACATTTGACAGCGACGCCGCTGCGCTGGCCATTGCCCGTATCGAAGCGCACTACTTTGTGCATCGGGCCTTTCTGGATAACGATGCGCTGTTGAACGGTATCGCACGCATCCGGCACCTGCCTTGCACGATCGTGCAGGGGCGCTACGACATCGTGTGTCCGCCCACGACCGCCGACCGACTGGCCCGTGCATGGCCCGAGGCCGAATACGTCGTCGTGCCCGATGCCGGCCATTCGGTGCGCGAACCCGGCATCACGCGCGAACTGCTGGCCGCCGTGCGGCGCATGCAGCAACGCTTCACCATGCGCGATGCGCGCCAAACCTGATGCCTTAAGTTTATTGAACAGACGTATTGAAAAATCGGACGGTGCGATCGTGAGTCATGTCCCAGCCAATACGCTGAATTGCGCGATCATTGCTGCATACCCTCGAACGGAATCACGATCCGCACTTCGTCGCTGGCCGCCACGGGAATACCGTATTTCATCCCGAACTCCGATCGCTTGATCGTCGCGGTGGCCTCGCCGCCACACATGTTGCGTTTGTTGAACGGATGGGGCCCGCATTTGAAGTCCGTGATCGTGAGATCAACCGGACGACTGACCCCCAGCAGCGTGAGCTCGCCGGTGGCGCCGATCGGTCGATCGTTGTCAAACTGGAGCTGGGTCGATTTGTAAGTCATCGTCGGAAATTTCTCGACGTTGAAAAGATCTTCGCCTTTCAATATGGCAACCATGCGCGGTAATCCCGACGTGACGGTGGCCGTGGAAATCGTCACGTCGATCGAGCCCTTGCGCCCTGCACGGTCCAGCACGACCTTGCCGCTGACACCGGAAAACGTACCGCGCTGCTGCGAAAGCCCCATGTGCGTGACCTGGTACATCGGGAGCGTGTGATTCGCATCGAGAACATAGACTTCATGGGTCGATGCTGCGGCACTGATGATTGTGGCACCAGCGAAAATGGCAGCAATGCTGCGGGAAAATAGCAAGGGCATCCACAACTCCGTGCAGGGGGAAGCAATCGATTGTGCCGGTAACTGTGCCCGCCATTTCACGCGGCGCGCGGCAACACCATGCGCACGCGCACCTGAACGTCGTCGGCAACGACCGACGGATCGGCCCATTGCCCGTCGCCGAGATTGAAGTCGAGTCGCTTCAACGTGAACGTGCCTTCGGCCACGGCGTTGCCCGCATTGTCCTTTTTCATCTGG
>JBDTTY010000183.1:0-5852 GCA_040007975.1 Betaproteobacteria bacterium
TCACGTCGAGGATGCGCCCACGGAAGATGTCGGCCAGCCGCTTCATCTCTTCGCGGTCTTTCCCGGAGGCGCGTACCTTGACCAGCATCAGTTCGCGCTCGATGTGATTACCCTCGGTCAGGTCCACCACCTTCACCACTTCGACCAGCTTGTTGAGTTGCTTGGTGATCTGCTCGACCACATCGTCGGAGCCCGTGGTCACGATCGTGAAACGCGACAACGTCGGGTCTTCGGTCGGTGCTACGGTCAGCGAATCGATGTTGTAACCGCGCGCCGAAAACAGTCCGGAAATGCGCGAAAGCGCACCCGATTCGTTCTCGGCCAGGATCGATAGGATATGTCTCATAACAGGCTTCCCCCCGATGGCGTTTCATGCCCTCCCCCCAGAGGGGGGCGAGCGCCTTGGAACGGTCCGGCGGCGCTCATAATTCCTCCGCCAGGATCATTTCGGTAAGGCCTTTGCCACCCGGCACCATCGGGAACACATTTTCGGTCTGGTCGGTGATGAAATCCATGAACACCAGTCGATCCTTCAACCGCAGCGCCTCTTTCAATGCGCCTTCAACATCACCCGGCTTTTCGATCTTCAAGCCGACGTGACCGTAGGCCTCGGCGAGTTTCACGAAGTCGGGCAGCGCATCCATATAGGACTCGGCGTAGCGGTTGCCGTAGAAGAACTGCTGCCACTGCCGCACCATGCCCATGTAGCGGTTGTTGAGGTTCACGAGCTTGATCGGCAGGTGATACTGCTTGCACGTGGACAGCTCCTGGATGCACATCTGGATCGATGCCTCACCAGTGACGCACGCAACGGTCGCGTCCGGATTCACGAGCTGCACGCCCATCGCGGCTGGCAGGCCGAAGCCCATCGTGCCCAGACCACCCGAGTTGATCCAGCGGCGCGGCTTGTCGAACTTGTAATACTGCGCAGCCCACATTTGATGCTGACCCACGTCGGACGTGACGAACGCGTCGCCCTTCGTCAGTTCGTACAGCTTCTGGATCACGAACTGCGGCTTGATGAGATCACTCCTGGTGTCGTACTTCAGGCAATCCTTGCGCTGCCACTCCTTGATATCGGCCCACCACGCCTTTAGCGCGACCGGATCGGGCCGCTGCGGCGACGACTCGATGATCTTGATCATTTCGTCCAGCACGTCGCCGACATAGCCGACGATCGGCACGTCTACCTTCACGCGCTTGGAAATCGATGACGGATCGATGTCGATGTGAATGATCTTGCGATCGGCGCGGAAAAAGTGGTCCGGATTGCCGATCACGCGATCATCAAAGCGCGAACCCACGGCGATCAGCACGTCGCAATGCTGCATCGCCATGTTGGACTCGTAGGTCCCATGCATCCCGAGCATGCCGGTGAACTGCGGATCGGTGCCGGGAAAGCCACCCAGACCCATCAGCGTGTTGGTACACGGGAAGCCCAGCAATCGGACCAGGCGCGTCAATTGCGGTGCGGCGTCGTTCAGCACCACGCCACCGCCGGCATAAACCATCGGCCGCTTCGCCTCGAGCAGCAACTGCACTGCTTTCTTGATCTGCCCGCTATGGCCTTTGGTCACCGGATTGTACGAACGCAATGACACCGTTTTCGGATACACGAATTCGGTGCTTTGTTGCGTGATGTCCTTGGGAATGTCAACCAACACGGGACCGGGACGCCCGGTCGACGCAAGGTAAAACGCCTTCTTGATCGTGACGGCGAGGTCGCGGATGTCCTTGACGAGGAAATTGTGCTTGACGCACGGCCGTGTGATACCGACGGTGTCGCACTCCTGAAATGCGTCCTGGCCGATCGCGTGCGTGGGCACCTGTCCCGTCAGCACGACCATCGGAATCGAATCCATATACGCGGTCGCAATGCCGGTAACGGCGTTGGTGACGCCCGGACCCGATGTGACCAGCGCTACGCCGATCTTGGTCGACGACCGCGAGTAACCGTCGGCCGCGTGCACGGCGCCTTGTTCATGACGCACGAGGACGTGCTTGACCTTGTCCTGCTTGAAGAGCTCGTCGTAGAGATTGAGGACCGCGCCGCCCGGATAACCAAAGACGTACTCGACGCCTTCTTCCTGCAAGCAGCGGATCACGATTTCCGCACCGGTGAGTTGCATGATTGAACACCCTATATCGATGAAGACGTTCCGGCATCAGGCGCACGTGCGTCTGGCCGGGCAAAGCGGGACTGCTCGAATACGAGTCGTGGCAGGGTTGGGCGCACGACCAGCAGAGCGGTGCTTTCGGTAAAAAGCGTTCGCCAAGCAAAACCGGCCGCACTCCTTGGGGATCTCCGCAACGCTTGTGGCATCGCCGGAGGGAGCGCTAACAGCCGTTTTTGCAGCACAGCATCCGAACCTTGCGGCCCAGAATCCTCAACATTAGCTGGAACACCCCATGACGGTCAAGACGGAGGCCATACTTTTACCGTGCGTTGACGGGTCGGGCAACCCAAGAATTGCTGCGCCGCATCATCCTGGTCTCGCGGTAGCCTCACCGGGGTGAGGCTGTTTTCGCCCCTATAATCGAATGGTTTTCCGTCACGATCGCCCAAACTGGCCTCAGCTCAGGAAATTTCAGCGTTTTTGGCCGCCGTCGAGCGGCGTGCCTACAAGCAGGCGCTGTTCGCCACGCGCGACCACGACGCCGCGTTGGATATTGTCCAGGACGCGATGCTCAAACTGACGGAAAACTACTCGGAAAAGCCGGCCGCCGAGTTACCGATGCTATTTCAGCGCATCTTGCAGAACACGATCCACGATCATTTCCGCCGACAAAAGGTACGAAATACGTGGACCACACTGCTCTCCGCTTTCGGCAAAGGGGACGATAAAGACGACGATTACGACCCGCTTGAAACTTTGGCCGCCAAATCGGATTCCAACGCCGCAGCCGATCCCGCGGCCCAATACGAGCAAGCGCATGTTGTACGGATGATCGAACAGGCTCTATCGAGGCTGCCAGCACGTCAACGCGAAGCGTTCCTGCTGCGTTATTGGGAGGAACTGGACGTGGCCGAGACTGCTGCCGCGATGGGGTGTTCTGAAGGTAGCGTGAAGACCCATTGTTCCCGGGCCGTCCATGCCTTGGCTGAAATGCTCCAAGCTAAGGGTTTGCACCTATGACCGACGACCAAGCAAAATTCTCCAAAAAAATAACGACTTACCTCGATGCGGGCACCGCAGAGATCAAGTCGGGCACCGTCTATCGCCTGTCGCAGGCGCGCGCGGCGGCTCTGGCGCGCATAGGCAATCCCACCCGCGAGGTGGCCCCGCAATCGCGGCTGGCGCATGCGTTTGCAGACGGTGGCGGAGCACGCGGCAACCCCGGCAGCAGCCTGTGGAAAAGCGGGCGGCTGTGGCTCGGCATCCTGGTGATTGTCGCTGCCAGCTTCGGCTACCAGCAATGGCGGGTCGTCCAGCAAACCCGGGAAATCGAGGAGCTCGACGCCCAGATTCTGACGTCGGATCTGCCGTTCGACGCCTACCTCGACCAAGGCTTCAAGATTTGGCTCACGCGGCGCGAACCGTGACCCGCGCGCTAATCCTGGTTCTCGCGCTCGCTCTTTCTACCGGCCTCATTCCATCCATTGCGCGTGCGCAGATCACGATGGCGTCGCCGTCGTGGGCACAACTGACACCACAGGAAAAACTGATTCTGGCGCCGCTCGCCCCCGAGTGGAACAACCTCGACGCGCAGCGCAAGACCAAGTGGCGCGGCATCGCCCAGCGCTATCCCAAGATGGGTGCCGAGGAACAACAGCGCATCGAGCAACAGATGCGTTCATGGTCGCAGTTGTCGCCCCAGCAGCGACAGTCCGCACGCGAACAGTACAAGTCATTAAAGCAGCTGCCGCCTGAAAAGAAGGACGCTGTCCGTCAGCGCTGGCAGGAGTACCAGAGTCTGACCCCCGAGCAAAAGCGGGAATTGGCGGCGCGGCAGCCGGCTGCAGGCGGATCGACGGGGGCATCCAAAAAAGCGGTCGCGCCGGTGCCTACACCTCCACCGGCCACCAATGCACCGGCATCGGAGCGGCGGCCGTAGGCACCTGTTCGTTCCGGTCCTGGCGCCGGCGCAACTCGTGACCTCCACGTTGGCCGACGCGTCGCCGATCCTGCCATTGGCGGGTCGCGCACGGCGTTTTGCCGCACTGGCCTACGAAGCGCTGCTGCTCACGGCGGTGATTTTCATCGCCGCGTTCGTCGCGCTACCGTTGATCACGCCGGGCCGTGCCGGTGCCGCCGAGATGCTGGTGATTCCCGGCCTGCCGCAACGCGTCGCGCTCTTCTGCCTGCTGTTCAGCGTCTTGGCCTGGTACAGCGTCGCGAGCTGGAGCCGCGGCAGGCGAACGCTGCCGATGAAAACATGGCGCTTGCGCATGGTCATGGCCAATGGCATGCCTGTATCGCGCAAAGCCGCGCTATTGCGTTATCTGGCCACCTGGATCGGACCGGTGCTGGCGCTGGCCGCGTTTGCATTGCTGCACACGGTCGGACTGGGCGCACAAGCCGTGTGGCTCGTGGCATTCAATTTTCTGTGGGCGTTTGTCGACAGCGACCGGCAATTTCTGCATGACCGGATTGCCGGGACACGAATCGTGCAGGATGCCCCCGCCGCGGCGCGCACGACCGCATGACCGTCGCGTGCTGGTGTTTCGTCACGCCGCAAGCGGCCGCGACAACATCACCCCGATCGCAATCAGCGCCATGCCCGCAAGCGCGTCCCATCCCAAGGTTTCACCGAACAACAGCCATGCCATCACCGCAGTGACGGGCGGCACCAGATAGAACAGGCGGGCCACGCCGGCTGCGGCCCCATGGCGCAGCAGCCAATACAACAGGCTGATCGCACCCACGGACAGCACCAGCACCGACCATCCGAGTGCGAACACAAAATCGCCGGTCCACGCCACCGGTTGCGGATCGACCAGTAAGGCCAATGGCGCATACACGACGGCGCAGGCCGCAAACTGGATCACTGCACCGCTGCGCAAATCGATGTGGGCGCAATGCCGCTTCTGATACAGCGTGCCAATGCTGATGCCGATCAGCGCCAACGTGCAGGGCACAAGACCCTGCAAATTACCCACAAAATCCATCTTGTGGCGTACGACGAAGTAAACCCCGGCCAGTCCAAGCAACAATCCGAACCATTGGCGCGCAACAACCCGCTCGGACAAAAACGCCCACGCCAGTACGACCGTCAGCACGGGCTGCAGCCCCACCAGCATCGCCGACGTGCCCGCCGCCATGCCCCCGGCAATGGCCACAAACACGCCGCCCAGATATACGCCATGGACAAGCCACGCCACCACGGCAACGTGGCCATAGTCGCGCCACGTTGTGGGCCACTCGGCATGGGTTGCCCACGAAACAACGGCCATCAGCGCCGCGACGATCGTGAAGCGGTAGAACAGAAACTGGAACGGTGGCGCATACGGCAGCCCGTACTTGGCCGCTATGAAACCCGTGCTCCACAGCAGCACGAACAATCCGGGGAACAGCGCAGCGACGCGCGGCTGTGCCGTGGCGACGTCACCGCTAGCGCGCGCGCCGGACATCACGAGCGGCGCCTTGACAGCGGCGCACAAGATGCGTCATCAGGGTTGGCGGGGCCTGGTCGGCTTGCCGGTCTTGGTCGGTTGCGTAGTGGCCGCGGCAGACTTGCGCTTGACCAATTTGTTATACCGCACCACCCCGGCTTCAATCTCGCGTTTCGCCGCTTCGGCTTCGACCCAACTGGCAACGCGCACCCATTTGCCGGGCTCGAGATCCTTGTAATGCTCGAAAAAGTGCGCGATTTGCCGCGTGGTGAGTTCCGGCAGGTCTCGGGGCGACTTG
>JBDTTY010000184.1:0-5838 GCA_040007975.1 Betaproteobacteria bacterium
GAGCAGATCCTCGATCAATTTCTGCAGCGACAGCGTGTTTTCGCGGACGATGCGAACGATTTCCTTCTGCTCGGACGTCAGCCGCCCGCCGACGTTGTCGCGCAACAGCTCCGCCCCTTCGCGCACAGCCGTAAGCGGCGTTTTGAGTTCGTGCGAGACGTGCCGGAGGAAGCGATTTTGCTGCGCCTCGAGATCACGCAAGCGGGTTCGCAACCATTCGAGGCGTTGCCCGACGTAGCGCAGATCCTGCGGTCCATTGACCTCGATCGGGTGTTCGAAATCCGCAGTGCCCATCTGCCGAATCGCCTGGTCGAGCTGCCGAATCGGACGCGCGATCAACACGGCAAACACGATTGCCAGTGCGAGTGCGATGCCGATGGTGGCCAACGTCAGATACAGCCACTTTTCCCGACCTTGGGCTGCGGTTTCCTGCAGACGCTCAATGGCCCGCTGTGTCAGCTGATTGGTCGCGCTGAGCATTACCTGCGCATCTTCAACGAGACCTGCGTAGCCATCCGCCAGTTCGGTGACCGCATCGGCCCCGCGTTGCGGTGCACGCAATTTTTCGAACAGCGCATTTTCGCGGACGCGCAGTTTCTCGAGTGCACCAAGCTGCGGCTTTTCGAGCGGCAGCCGTGACAACTGCTGTGTGGTTTGCAGGAACTCGACGCGCAGGCGCGCATAGTCCTCCAGCAACGCCGGATCCTCGAGAATGATCTCCTGACGCGCCAGCCGCTCGATCGTCGTCGCCTGCTCAAACAGCAGGCGGCTCGACCGTCCGGCCTGCGCTGCCTGCAACACTTCCTCGCGGCTTTGCGTCGACAAGCGATCGAGCGACAGGATGAGTTCGGCCAGCGCATAAACCAGCGGCAGGCTGACGAGCAGGAAGCCCAGCAGAATGAACTTGAGAAATGAGCGTGGGTAATACACGCGTTTGCGACCGCAGTTATAATTCGCCGCATTATGGCATCGGCATCGATGCTGCGGCAGCGTATGACGCGGCTTTCACCTCGCCACGCGCGGCGTCGCCACCCCGGTCGCCGCCACTTCAGCGCGCTCTCCCCTTGATCGCCGCACCCACCTTGCCTGTCGGCCACCCGCCGGCGCTGGTCTTGATCGCCGCCATCGCGCGCAACGGCGTCATCGGTGCCGGTAATGCGCTGCCATGGCGCTTGCCGGAAGACATGCGACGCTTTCGAGCACTGACCACCGGCCATGCGGTCATCATGGGACGCCGCACGTGGCAGTCGTTGCCGCGCGCGCTCCCCGACCGGCAGAACATCGTACTGTCCACGCGCGCCGATTTTGCCGCAGACGGCGCGGCGGTCGCGACGTCCATTCCGGCCGCGCTGGCACTGGTGCGCTTTCCCGCACCTGTCTACTGCATCGGCGGTGGGGAAATTTACGGGCTCGCGTTGCCGTATGCCGATGTGCTGATACTGACTGAAATCGATGCCGATGTGGCCGGTGACGTCCATTTTCCGCCTTTCGACCGAACGCAGTGGCAGGAAACCGAGCGCAGCGTCCGCATGACCTCGGGCGACGTGGTCTACACCTATGTCACATGGCGCCGAATCGGCGCAACGGCCGCACCCTAGTGGACCCGTCGTTCTTGTTGATAGGAAACCCCCCATGTCAGGCAGTGAATTTCAGGTGCAGGGACCGCACGACCACGAGTTCGAGCGTCAGGCGCAATCGAGCGATGGTTTCGCCGCACGCTTTGTGATAATGACCGTCTTCCTCACCACGATTGGTGCGATGGTCGTCACGATGACGAGAATTCTACGCACGGGATTCACCGCAAACGCGCCGCACGAACGACGACCGGCGTGAAGGAGTTTTTTTTGCGATAATGACGCCTTTGCTGCCGTTGGGTTGCGCATCGGATGCGTGCCCCATTCGCGCCGCAAGCGCCGGGATGACGGAACTGGTAGACGTAGCGGACTCAAAATCCGCCGGTAGAGATATCGTGGGGGTTCGAGTCCCCCTCCCGGCACCAAGCACGTTGGGGACATCCCCTCCACGTGCAATCCAACGAGAACTCACGTGACGCGCGCCTATACGCTGGCGGATTTTGATTACGCGCTGCCGCCCGAGCTGATCGCGCAAACACCGCCGGCTGAACGTTCCGGCAGCCGGCTGCTCGACGTCGGCGCCGACACCGATGTCGACCGTCAATTTATCGATTTGCCGTCGTTGTTGCAGCCGGGCGACCTCGTGGTCGGCAACGACACGCGCGTGATCAAGGCGCGTGTTCGTGCGCACAAGCCCACCGGCGGCAACGTGGAAATTCTGCTAGAACGCATCATTGCCACCGATGAGGCATGGGTTCAACTGCGCGCCAGTCACGCACCGCGGCCGGATACCACGTTGCATCTGCCGGGCGGCG
Source organism: Betaproteobacteria bacterium (assembly GCA_040007975.1). Taxonomy (GTDB): domain Bacteria; phylum Pseudomonadota; class Gammaproteobacteria; order Burkholderiales; family Casimicrobiaceae; genus VBCG01. Next base: position 2,390 of record JBDTTY010000184.1, read on the forward strand.
CCACGGCCACCATGCTTGATCGCGATGATCGGTTTCATCGTGTGCGCTTCCACGGTACCGGGCCACTGCTCGACTGGCTTGATGCCCATGGCGAGATTCCGTTGCCTCCCTATATCGAGCGCGGGGCGGACACCTCCGACGCGGACCGATACCAGACGGTCTATGCTCGCGCGCCCGGTGCCGTGGCCGCGCCCACCGCCGGACTGCATTTCGACGATGCCATGTTTGCGACACTTGCTGCCCGCGGCATCGAACGCGCCTTTGTCACGTTGCATGTCGGCGCCGGCACGTTTGCACCCGTCCAGAACGACAATCTGGCGCTGCACCGGATGCATACCGAGTACTACAGCCTTGCGGCATCGACCATCGCGGCGGTCAAAGCAGCTCGCGCGCGGGGCAATGCCGTGATCGCGATCGGCACCACGACGTTGCGGGCGCTCGAGTCCGCCGCACTCCGCGACACGCAGTTACCCCCCGGCCCCGGCGAAACGGCGCTCTTCATCACGCCGGGCTTTGAATTTCGCGTCGTCGACCGACTGCTGACCAATTTCCATTTGCCGCGCTCGACATTGCTGATGCTGGTCAGCGCGTTTGCCGGTCACGAGCGGATGCGACGCGCCTACGCGCACGCGATCTCCTCCCACTATCGCTTTTTCAGCTACGGCGACGCGATGCTGCTCTCGCGAACGACGCCGATGTGACGTCGCAGCCCGACACTGGCTAGCTAAAACGTCGCCATCAGGCGACATTGCGTTCATTCGCACCCTTTCCTGCAACAAAACACGTTATTTCACAGTGCGCAGCACCGGTTGCATCTTGGCAACTTGCCTCGAAAAAGATACCCTTGACGTAACTGAATTCATAGCGGAAATGCCGGCTTCCGCAACACCACCGGAGTTTTCGCATATCCATGATTGCTTCGATATTCCGCGCGTGCGCGGCCCGTTGTTTTGTCGTCTTCGTCGCGATGTTCGCTATCGTCACGCAGGCGGATGCGGCCCGCGTGGGGGTACTGTCCAATCGGTACTCGTTCGAGACTGCGGCGGACTTTACGTCACGCATTCCCGCGCATTCGTTTACTGCGGTCGACGTGTCGAATGCGACACCGTCGCTCAAATCGTTGACGGACCGATTCGACGTGGTCCTGCTGTTCGAAGATCAGACCTTTGCGAATGCGCCGTCAATCGGCAACATCGTGGCTGCGTTTGCGAACAACGGACATCCGGTGGTCATTGGCGCGTTTTACGACCAGGACCGCTCGGACGCCGCTGCGCTCAACTCGCCGCACGGTTGGGGTGCGCTGGAGTCCATCGACCCGAACACGACCGACGGCACCGGCACCCCTAACGCGGTGCGCACGCTGAATGTGGCGACCATGCAGGCGCACCAGCTCACGCGCGGCCTGTCGTCATTGGTCAGTACACGCTTTGCCGGCGGCAATCAGGCCAAGATCGGCACCACAGTGTTGGCCAACTGGACACAGCCCAACGCGCGCGGTCAGTCCGACCCGGCGATTGCCTACCGGATGACCGGTCCGGCGTGCGTCATTCATCTGGCCATTGCGCCCAACTATCCGTCGATCGGCACCTCTGGTACGGACTTCACCGGCGACTTCCACCGGGCGTGGAAAAACGCGTTCGACTTTGCCAGCGGCGGTTGCATCGGAGCGTCCATCGATGCGGTGGGTCCCGAAGCGGCGGCCATCCCGACGCTGTCATCGTGGGGACTCCTGCTGACGATTCTGCTGGTCGGCGCGCTGAGCGCGTTGACATCGCGCCGGCGCATTCGCCAGCGCTGACCCGGATTCGCCGGCCTCGTTGCCGGCGACCTTCGCAGCCCCATGCGTTTCTCCGTACTTGCCACGTCGGGTGCTGCCCGCCGCGGTCGCCTCGAACTCAATCACGGTGTTGTCGAAACGCCGGTGTTCATGCCGGTGGGTACCTATGGCACGGTCAAGGCCATGGCACCCAACGAATTGGTCGAGATCGGCGCGCAGGTCGTCCTCGGTAACACCTTTCACCTGTGGTTGCGCCCTGGTCTCGAAGTCGTCGCGGCGCACGCGGGACTCCATCGCTTCATGGGCTGGGACCGCCCTATCCTCACCGACTCCGGTGGCTTTCAGGTGTTCAGCCTCGGCCCGCTGCGCAAAGTACAGGAGGAAGGCGTCGCCTTCGCGTCACCGGTCAATGGCGACAAATTGTTCCTGACGCCCGAATTGTCGATGCAGATCCAAAAGGCGCTGAACTCCGATGTCGTGATGATCTTCGACGAGTGCACGCCCTATCCGGCGACACCGGAAGCGGCCGCAGAGTCGATGGAATTGTCGCTACGCTGGGCCTGTCGCTCGCGCGACGAATTCGATCGTGGCAGCAACACGAATGCATTGTTCGGCATCGTTCAGGGCGGCATGTACGACGACTTGCGCGACGCTTCATTGGCGGGGCTCACCGCTATCGGCTTTGATGGTTACGCGATCGGCGGACTGTCCGTAGGCGAGCCCAAGGAGGAAATGCTGCGGGTGCTGGCCAGTACCACGCCGAAACTTCCGGCCGCCAAACCACGCTACCTGATGGGCGTGGGTACGCCGGAAGATCTGGTGGCCGGGGTCACTGCCGGCATCGACATGTTCGACTGTGTGATGCCCACGCGCAATGCGCGCAACGGCTGGCTCTTTACCCGTTTTGGCGACGTCAAGATCCGCAACGCCAGATACAAGACGGACACGACGCCCATCGACCCCACGTGCAGCTGCTATTGCTGCACGCACTTCACCCGCGCCTACCTGCACCACTTGAATCGCATCAACGAAATTCTGGGTGCGCGTCTCGCTACCATCCACAACCTTTTCTACTACCAGGCGCTGATGGCCGGGCTGCGGCAGGCCATTGCCGCCGACGCCCTGCCGGGCTTCGTGGCGCAGTTCCGGTCCGAACGCCGCCACATGGTAGAATCGTGAGTTAATTCGCGCAATCTCTCGCCCCGGTCACAGGAGCAGTCGACTCCTGCGCTGTCGGGCGGTTTGCGGACCCTGCCATAGGAGACCTTGCACCCGTGTTCATCAGTCCCGCCTACGCCCAATCCACCAGCTCGATGCCAGGTGGCGAATTGATGACGTTCCTGCCGATGATCGGCATTTTCGTCGTCTTTTATTTCCTGTTGATCCGTCCGCAACAAAAGCGCGCCAAGGAAGCGAAGGCGATGCTGGAGGCGCTGCAAAAGGGCGACGAGGTCATCACTGCAGGCGGTATCGTCGGCAAGGTGTCCAAACTCACCGAACAGTACGCGACGATCGAAATCGCGCCGACCATGGAAATCAGTGTGCAGCGCTCTGCCATTTCACAGTTGTTGCCCAAGGGCACGATCAAGGCGCTCTGACGCCTGCCACGGACCCACGCGGCGGGTGCCCCGCCGCGATGTAAACCGACCTCCCGCCCTGCCGCGTCGCGGCG
>JBDTTY010000185.1:0-5810 GCA_040007975.1 Betaproteobacteria bacterium
CAATATAGTCGTCCCCCGAACGGCGGGGCTGCTGTCGAATTGCCAGCGAAGTGAATGCACACCCCTCCGGACTTTCAACCCTTGCGGGCGCGGCCGTTCGCGAAGCCTCCCAACCACATTTACACTTTTCGCAGTTCCTCGATACCACACTTGGCGATCGGGCGGCGGGCTTTGATTTGGCGTCCGCACGAAGCGGTTTCACTTCCGTTGGGCGAGGTTTCATCACTGCAATGGCCAGCTCCCACACCGCTGCTATCTTCTTGAGCCAGGCGATCTCCTGCTTCAGCCCACGCAGCCGCTTGTCAGAGGCAGGTCAAAGGACATACCGATCCGCACCGTTCGGGAGGTCAAGGCCTCGTAGCGCCAGTCCTCGCAACTCGCCAGCCGCGTGCTCGGCAACTGAATCAGCTTCGTTGCACAACACCGGCCCACATGTCAGCATCTGAGAGCGCCCCCCGCAGTTTTCGATCCACGACAAGGCCAGCGGCATCGGCGATTCAAATTCACCTTTGCTCAGTTGCCATGCGGGAAGTTTTCGCCATGCGCCCGACTTCTCATCGAAGCGACAAGCGGCAGGAAGGAGAAACGCCACGGGCCTCCCGCCTTCCGGCGCGCTTGTCCAGCACGCAATGATTCGACTTCGCAACAAAGCGACCGGTAATCAATTCGTCGGCCAAGCCCGCTCCGGGCCAGGAACTCAAAACGACACTGACAGGACGATTGCAAACCCACTCCAGCGCATGGTTTGATCCGATCCATGATCCAAAACGCCGACATCGCTTTTGTCGTTCTGCTAGCAGCACTCTCCGCGCTGATGTGGCTCGGCCGCGCTTCCACGGTCGCGGTCCTGAAATTTGTGCCACTCGTGATCGCCGTTCTCGGAACGCTGGCGACTGCCTTGCTGCTTGTCGTTGGGCAAATGGCGCATTGGCAGACTCCCGATTCATCCGGCATCCTGCTCGTGCTGTTGGCCCTTGCCGTTTCAATCATCATTGCCGCGGCCGGCTGGATTGGATTTTACTGGCAACGGAAGCGCAGCAGGTCCAAAGTCTTGCGACCGCAAACGCGTCAAGACTACAAAATCGCGATCGCAATCGTGGTGATGTGGAGCGTGCTCGGGTCTCCTTACCTCTTTTATCGAAATCACCGAAGTTCGCACAACGCGAACGTGGTTGCATTGAGTTTCGCTGCCAAGAGCCGGTATCTATTCTCCCTCGATCAAAACGGGCAATTGAAAAAATGGGATCTGGAACGTCGCTCGCAGATTGGGGAATGGCAGCTCAGATCGGGCGCTCGCTCGAAAATGTTTGCGCGCGAAGACGCGACTGCGGTCTTCGTGTTGAGCGAGGGTCAGTTGAACGAGTATCGCCTGTCCGACCGGCTTCCCACGCCGATCAGGCGAGGCGGTTACCTCGATCTGGCAGACCTCGGCGGGGGCGATGCGGCGCTGTTGTCCGGCCCGGAGCTGGTGATCTTTCGTAGTGGGGGCAATCAACCCGAACCGGGATTTCCTGTGGGGAACGAGACGGGTGCCGACGCAAAGAGTGTTTCGGCTGTCACCGCCGGCTCGTTGATCGTCCTGTTTTCGGATAAGTCAGGGCGCATTTTTGAATTTGGGGATGGCCATCTGCATCCGCGGGAACATCCCGACTGGCTCGATCAAAAAGCACTCGCACTACTTGCCAATCAAACGGCGTCATCATCTTCAATGTCGCTGACCTTTTGGCGGGATACGGTGGTGCAATCCGAGGGGCCAATTCTGCGGGGATTCCAACCACAGGAAAAATACCCGATTCCGCTCATCAGTCGCGGCGTTGAGATCCGCGTGCTTCTCGGATCACGAGCAGCGGGGGGTCCACTTGCGATCGGCGCGCAATCAGAGATTTATATCAAACATCAAGTTCGTTACGATACGCAGGATGAAGTTTGGCTCAACGGCGTCATCGGTCTTCCGGGATTTCTGGCGAACCTGTTCCCTCCGGGCGCCTCGTAGCCGCTAATCCAGCCAATTCACCAGTGATGGAATGGGAAAATGGAATGGCTAGGCGCTGGTCTGTGTAACGTGCTTTTTCATCAAGTGCCCGACTCTGCGATAAGACAGCGAGGTCAGCGAAGTACAGCGGCGTGAGTTCGTCGCGCTCTTCGCTAAGATCCTTTTCACGTGGCAAGTAGCGCATCAAGCCAGTCTGTGTGACGAAGTAGAACGCCACGTCCCCGTCTGCAGGCCGACGACCCGGGGGAAGGCTCGCGGACTGAAGATCAGGGGGGGTTAACGAAAGCATGCGCTCGCGTATCCCAACGACAAGGGCAGCGCGCTCTTCCGGCGAGCGTCTGGGGATTGATGTCACGACATGGGCTCGGTGCCGGTAAATGGGGTGAATCGTTCAAGCTAACCGACGGGCCGCGCCGATGTGGACCAACGAGAAGTCACGTGCCGGCGTCGGGTTGAGCGCTGGGTCGGGCGTCGTGGGTTGTGTTCGTCAACGTCCAGCATCAGCATGTTTCTCGCGGACGATGCAATTTCGATCCAAGCTTCCTGGTCGTCATTGCTTGGGGCGGACGTGATATGCGTAAGCAAACATACCGCGATCGCCATTTGGCTGAGTAAGCATTCCGCGCCCTCCGAGGAACAGCTCGACCTCAACCCGTCCGGATGGCGTCGCAAATGCGGCCCTGCACCAAGGTGCGTAGTGGAAATTGCGAATTCGCGGATCATCGACAGAAATTGCGCTCGCACTGGTCATTAGCAATCGGAAGCCCTGCTCATCGAGTTTCGGTTGCATGCAGGAGGAGAGCCCCACCATCGCCGCAGGAATAGATGGATCCTTCGTCGGAATCTCGACATCCGTAATTTGTTTTGCGTCTGGCATGGATCGCAGCGTGACCAATCCACGGTAGAGGCCAGGCAAATACACATCTTTCACTGCCTGGGCTTCAGCCAATTGGGATACTACGGCGCAAGCTGCGATGAGCAGAAGCGAAGCTCGATGCGTAATCATGCCTAACGATACTAGGTACCCGGCGTGCCGCCAGCGTGGCTTGCCAGAAGATCTCCGGCGTACGGCACGTTCGCGTTGACCAAAGCTAGGCTTTTCGACGATGCCGGAATGCAATGCGGCGCCCAAAGGCTTGCCGCCGAAAGTACGGCACAGCCAAGGATGCCAAGAGCGAATGGTGTCGCCGACCATGAACGAAGGTGCTGATGTACGCTTGGAATTTTATTGCCTGACAATAAAATCTGTGACTGAACCCCCTGCCGCTATTCCACAGTGACGCTTTTCGCCAGATTACGCGGTTTGTCCACATCGGTCCCGCGCAGCACGGCGGTGTGATACGCCAGTAGTTGCAGCGGGATCACGTGCATCACGGGCGAGAGCAGCCCCGCGTACTCGGCCACACGCACGACATGGATGCCATCGGCAGCAGTGAGATGACTGTCGAGATCGGCGACGACGTACAACTCGCCGCCGCGTGCACGTACTTCCTGCAGATTGGATTTCAATTTTTCCAGCAGCGCGTCGTTGGGGGCGATGGCCACCACGGGCATCTGCGCGTCGACCAGTGCCAGCGGTCCGTGCTTTAACTCACCCGCCGGATAGGCCTCAGCGTGGATATAGGAAATTTCCTTCAGCTTCAACGCGCCTTCGAGCGCGATCGGATAGTGCAGGCCGCGGCCCAGAAACAGCGCGTGCTGCTTCTTGGCAAACGCTTGCGCCCACGCAATGAGATGCGGCTCCAGCGCCAGCGCGCCCTGAATGGCGGCGGGCAGATGACGCAACGCCTTCATCCAGCGCGCTTCATCTTCCGCCGACAAGCGTCCGCGCGATTGCGCGAGCGTGAGCGCCAGCAGAAAGTGCGCCACGAGCTGGGTCGTGAATGCCTTGGTGGATGCGACGCCGACTTCCGTGCCGGCACGCGTAAGAAACTTCAATGACGTCTGTCGCACCATCGAACTGGTGGCGACATTGCAGATAGCCAGTGTGTGCGCGTGCCCCAGTGACTTGGCATGCTTGAGCGCAGCCAGCGTATCCGCGGTTTCACCCGATTGCGATACCACCACGATCAACGTGCGCGGATTGGGCACGCTGTCGCGATACCGGTATTCGCTCGAAATTTCCACGTTGCACGGCATGCCGGCCAGCGTTTCGATCCATTGCCGCGCGACCAGACTCGAGTAGTAGCTGGTGCCACAGGCGAGAATCAGCACGCTGTCGACCTGCGGCAGAACGGCGGCGGCGTTGTCCCCGAACAATGACGGCGCAATGGTATCGATGCCTTCGAGCGTATCCGCCACCGCGCGCGGCTGCTCGAAAATTTCCTTTTGCATAAAGTGGCGATAGGGGCCCAACTCCACCGCGCCTGCATCTGCCGGCACTTCGATCACAGGCCGCACAACGCGCTGCCTCTGTGCATCGTAGATGGCGTAGCCTTCGCGGCGCACCTCGGCGACATCGCCTTCCTCAAGGTAGCTGACGCGACGGGTGACCGGCACCAGTGCGGCGGCGTCGGACGCGAGAAAGTGATCGTCCTTGCCCAAGCCCACCACCAGCGGACTGCCTTGCCGCGCGCCGACCACGCGACCGGGTTCGCGCGTGGAGATCACGGCGATCGCATACGCGCCGTGAAATTCGGCCACGGCGATCTGCACCGCACGCACGAGATCCTGCTGGCCCGCGCCGTGCCAGTGTGCGTGCACCAGATGCGCGATCACTTCGGTGTCGGTTTGCGTGGCAAACACATAGCCTTGCGCGCGCAACCGGTCGCGCAGCACTTCGTAATTCTCGATGATCCCGTTGTGCACGACGGCGATTTCGCCACCGGACAGATGCGGATGCGCATTGACCGGCGACGGCGCACCGTGCGTGGCCCAGCGGGTGTGTGAGATGCCCGTCGTGGCGCTCAATTGCCGCGCGTCGGCCTGCGCGGCCAGATCGGCAACGCGCGCGGTGGAGACAAGGCGCTCCAATATTGGCGTGTCGCCGCCGTGGATGACGGCGAGTCCGGTGGAATCGTAGCCACGGTATTCAAGTCGGCGTACGCCATCGATCAGGATGGGCACGACATTGCGCGAGGATGCTGCACCGATGATTCCGCACATGACGCGATCAGGCCTTGGTCGAGGGTTTGGGTGGCTTGACCGGTCGCTGCCAACTTGTCACCGTCACTTGCCGGGCACGCGCCACGGTCAATGTGTCTGCCGGTGCGTCGAGCGCGATGGTGCTGCCGCCGCCGATGGTGGCGCCGGACCCGATCGTGATGGGCGCGACCAATACGCTGTTGGAGCCGATCGACGCGTTATCGCCGATGACCGTGGGGTGCTTGTGTGCGCCATCGTAATTGGCGGTGATGGCGCCGGCGCCGAAATTGACGTTGCGCCCGAGCGTGGCATCGCCAACATACGCAAGATGATTGGCCTTGCTGCCCGCGCCCACGGTGCTGGCTTTGACTTCGACGAAATTGCCGATGTGCACGTCTTCGGCCAGCGTGGTACCAGGGCGCAAACGCGCAAAGGGACCGACGCGTGCGTTGGCGCCGACGGTGGCGCCGTCCAGATGCGAGAACGCGGCGATCGTGGCCCCGGCGGCCACCGTGACATTGCGCAACACGCAATAGGGGCCAACGTTGACGCCGTCACCCAACTGCACCATGCCTTCGAAAATGGAACCGATGTCGATGCGCACGTCGCGACCGCACGCAAGTTGTCCACGGATGTCGAGGCGCGCCGGATCGGCTAGCGCAACGCCGCTGGCCATCAACGTGCTGGCGTACCGCAGTTGCAGGTGGCGCTCGACTGCCGCCAGCTGCGCCTG
>JBDTTY010000186.1:0-5799 GCA_040007975.1 Betaproteobacteria bacterium
ACCAGGGCTATATCAAACGCTTGCCCGTGAGCACCTACCGCAAGCAGAAGCGCGCCACCGGTGATCCAGTACCAGACACGTTCACCCTGCACGGCGACGCCAAAAAACACCAGCGGCGGCACCGCCATGCCATCCGGGCCGCCGGTTAAACGGTCTTCGGTGGTCAGTACAATTGAAATGATGACGCCGAGGCCGAGTGTCGCCATCGCCAGATAGTGTCCGCGCAAACGCAACGTCGGGCGCCCAACCACGATCGCCAACAGTGCGACGGCGGCTACACTTGCCGGGACCGACAGCCAGGCGGGCCAATCGAAACGCGCCGACAGGATGCCGGTACCATAGGCGCCAAGTGCGAAAAATCCGGCATGCCCCAGACTGATCTGCCCCGCGTAGCCAATAAGCAGATTGAGTCCGACACACGTGATCGCGTTCAGGGCCACCAGAATCGCGACGTCGTAGAAGTAGTCGTTGCGCAGCACCGACGGCAGTAGCGCGATCGTCGCCGCGAGGGCCAGTATGCCGCGTCGGCGTGGATCGCCCACCCAGCCCCAAACGGCCCCGCGGCGTCGCTCAGACGCGCTCGTTGCGGCGTGCGCCAAGGAGGCCTCCGGGCAGGAAAAACAGCACGGCAAGGATGATCACGAAGGCAATCGCCTCCTTGTAAGCGGACGAAACAAAGCCCGCCCCGAGACTTTCCAGCAGTCCGAGCAGCAAACCGCCAGCCACCGCGCCGCCGAAGCTGCCGAGTCCGCCCAGCATGGCGGCGGCAAAGCCCTTCAATCCGAGCACGATGCCGGTGTCGTAGGAAGTGAACGTGATCGGTGCGATCAGGACGCCTGCGATTGCGCCCAGTGCTGCCGCGAGACCGAAACTGCCCAACAGCACAGTGCGTGTGTTGATGCCCACAAGCTTCGCGGCGAGCGGATTGTACGACGTCGCCAGCATCGCCTTGCCCAGTAGCGTCCTGCCGAAAAACCACGACAACGCCGCGACCGCGAGTGCAGCGCCCCCCAGCACCCACAGGCTCTGCGGCAACAAGGTTGCCCCGAACAAGGTGACCGGGTGGTCGCCGGAAAACGGCGGAAGTGCATGGATGCGCTTGTCCCACACCAATTGTGCAAGCCCGCGCAGAAACAGGGATGCGCCAATCGTGATGATGATGAGCGTAACCGTCCCGGCATTGCGCGCCGGCTCGATCGCCAACTTCTCGAGCAGCAATCCGACACCGGCGGCAAGCAACACCGCCAACGGCAGGGCAGCGGCCAACGGGAGGCCCGCCGTAACCAGCGTGACCGCGCTCATGCCCCCTATCATCACAAACTCGCCTTGCGCAAAGTTGATGGCGCCGCTCGCGTTATAGATGATGGAAAACCCCAGCGCGACTAGCGCATAGATCGCACCCGCGGTCAGGCCACTGGCAATAAACTGTATCCACATGGCGTCCATCGCGCGATGGCTCTGCCGTTCACTTCACAAGCGACCAGGTACCATCGCGCACCTCGAGCATCTGGAACGAGCCAAGGTCAAGTCCCATGTGATCGGTGGCTGACATCGTGACGATGCCGCCAGTGCCGACGTAGCCCTTGGTCGCTTCGATTGCATCGCGCACCTTGGCCTTGTCAGCAGACCCGGCTCGCCTGATCGCCTCGACGCCAAGCATCAGGCCATCGTAGGCATGCCCGCCGAACGTCGACACATCCGCCTTGTACCGGTCTTCGTAGGCTTTGCGATAGGCGATGACCACCGGCTTTTGGGCATTGCCGTCAGGCAGCAACTCGGCAACGAGCAATGCTGCAGCGGGCAGGCGAACGCCTTCGGCCGCCGCCCCCGACAACTTGATGTATTCCTTAGACGCGACGCCATGCGACTGGTAGAGCGGAAGGGTAAGGCCCACCTGTCGGTAGTTGCGGGTGACGATGGCGGGGCCTTGCCCGAAGCCGGCATTGAGCACCGCCTGTGCACTGCTCGCGCGGATCTTGGTCAGTTGCGCCGTGACGTCCGTGTCGGCGGCACCGTATGTTTCGTCAGCCACGATGTCGATCGCATACTTGGGAGCCATCTTGAGGCATTCCGCACGCATCGACTTGTCGAATCCACCCGCACCCGAAATCAATGCCAGTTTGCCCAGGTTGCGTGCGCGCATATCGACAAAGATCTTCTCGCACGCCATGCGGTCGGTATGCGGCGTCTTGAATACCCATTTGCGCGGCGGCTCGATGATGCCCACTGCACCCGCGAGCGACACGAACGGCGTTTGCGCCTGTTCGACGAGCGGAATCGCAGCCATGGTGGTACCCGTCGTCGAGCCGCCCACGATGAGGTCAACCTTGTCCTGCTCCAGCAAACGCTTGGTGAACGTGCGTGCCTTCTCCGCGTCGCCCGCATCATCGTAGACGATCAACTGCAGTTTGCGCCCGGCAATGCCGCCGCTCGCATTGATGCGCTCAACGTACATTTCAAGTGTCTTTTGCTCCGGGTCACCCAAAAATGCCGCGGGCCCGGTAATGGACAGAAACGAACCGATGCGAATCGGTTCCTGGGCGCCGGCAACGCTGGCGACAAGCATCCCGCCAGCCACAAGTACCTTGCCCAATTGAATCGCCGCGTCAAGGATGGTGCGCAGTTGCATGGCTGCCTCCGGTAAAAGTAGGTAGACTCGTGACTGGAAATCCTATTTTGGTACCAGATTGCGGATATTCACTTGATCTACGTTATGGTTTTGGGGCCCGAGTGACACCAACTTCCACACCCAAACGCGTGCATGGAACACCGGCCGGTGCCCGTGCGGTGGGCGCCCGCGTTGCTGCGGAACCGGTGGAGATTCGGACGGTACGCCGCGCCGATCTTGCCCAGGTCATCGCGATCGACGCCACGGTTACCGGCCTCGCCAAACGCAGCTACTGGCAACAGGTGTTTCGCCGCTATGGCGGAACGTCTCCTGGCGCACGCGAATTTTTGGTGGCCATCCGCAGCGGTCATGTCGCGGGCTTCATCATCGGAGAAGTGCGCGACTGGGAATTTGGCTCTCCTCCTTGTGGGTGGGTCTTTGCGATCGACGTCGCCCCGGATGCGCGACTTGCGGGCGTCGGCACCCGGCTGCTCCAGGCCATTGCCACCAAGTTCCGCCGTCGGGGCGTGCGCAAACTGCGCACGCTGCTGGCGCGCGACAACACGCTGATCCTGTCCTTTTTCCGCAGCCAGGGGATGATGGCGGGTGCGCTGGTATCGCTGGAGATGGACGTCGATGGCTGACTGCGCCAAGGGCGAACGTGCGCGATGAGACTGCAGAAAAATACGTGGCTTGCGCTGTACAGCGTGCTCGAATCCGCAACTGCGCCGGCGCGACATATTCCGGCAGCCGAGGTCGCAGACAAATATGGCGTGTCCGCCCATCACCTGGCCAAGGTGCTGGCCGAACTCGCGCGGGCCGGTATCGTGGAATCGGTACGCGGTGCGGGCGGCGGTTACCGATTCATCGGCAATGCCCGACGACTGACGCTGATGGACATCATTGTGCTGTTCGAGGATTTTTCCCCTCAACTACCCGGAACGCGTGAGTCGACACCGGTCGGGCAGGCACTGGTGGCGGTTCTGTCCGAAATCGACGACAACGCCCATGCCACCTTCAGCTCCATCACGCTGGCAACAATGCTCAGGCTCATCGCGCACGGGCAAGCGAATCGGCGCCTGCGATAGCCGCTTCCACCCCGCCATTCTTCGTTCACCCGGGTGGCGTCACGGCACTCAGCGGCCTCATCCAGACGACCTTGGCGGCAGAGGAGGTAACGGAGGGCGGAGATGGGGGGACGCAGGCTGATGCGTTGAGCACGTTACGCACAGCGACTCGCAGTCTTTGCGCAGCATCCACATCCAACGGGTCGAATGCAGTACGGTGTGCGATCAGGATCCGGGCAAAGTGCCCCTGCCCTGCGATCCATGTTTCGCCGTATCCTTTTCGCAGTCGAGGCAAGCGGGCCAGTTCCAACGCCAGGTCGGTTGCCGCGCCGCCCGCGGTCAACGCGCGCTCGACCAGAGCCAACCATTCATCGATTTCCTGCTGTTCACGCGCATAGCGCAACGACAGCGGGCGCAACGGCCGCAACGCTGCGATCGCACGCATCAGCGCAAGCCCTGCCACGCCTGAAGTACGCAACGTCAACGCCCGCCCGCCTATTGCCGCTGATGATCGGGCACGCGCCCGATGTTCGAGCCACGCACCGATTCGGCGCGGCAGGATTGCGGCGATTTCCGCGGTACCGGGCTTGAAGTAGTCGTCGATAAGCACGATGTCGCCATCACAGGCGCCCGCTTCGCTCCGGATCCGCGCAAATCGGGCCGCGCGGGACTTGAGGGTCGCCACCCGAATGACATCGTCGTAACACATCCATAATGCAAGGTGACGCGCTGCTTCGCACGTCACCGGATGGCTCGTGCTCCCACCGCCAGTGCGCCCTTCGGCCAGCAGGACACGTTCGACGTAATCGAGGTAGCGTGCCGCGTAACCAGCATCCTGGAAGGCCGCCACCTGCGCTGCGCCGAGACGAGCCACCGGCGCGACACCCGGTGGCATCGTCGCAATGCGTGTGGCGATTGCTGCCGGCAGCGGTTCAGGTTGCAGCGATGGCCGTGTCGCCTGCATGCCTGCGGCTTCTTCGCCTGCCGCGCGACCGCGGGCCTCGGCAAACGCTGCGAGGCTCCGCGCGACACCCTTGCCGGAAGCCTTGATCGCCGCTTCGCATTGCTCCCGCGACAGCGGCAGAACGCCACTACCAACGAGTGCGCCGAACAATGCCGCGCTGATGGCACTCTGCTGCCTGATGCGGACGTCTTCCATGTCAAACAATATATCTCGTCGTGCCAGCGCGTGGATTGCCGCGACAACGCGCGCTGCATCAAAGCGGCCATCGCCACCGCTCATTTTTTCGCGCGTGGTGTAGCTACGGTGCGAGGAGGCGATCACGGTAGTGCGCGCCGGTGTGCACATTCCACGTTCGAGCATGCGCGCCGCTTCCAGCAACTCTGCACACACGAGGACATCGACGCGTCCGGGCACCGGCGCCAGCGCGAAGACCGGCGTCTGGGCAGATGCCTCTGCGGCCATTTCGATATAGTAGGTGGTCGCGCCGGTACGCTGTGACACCCCAGGCGTCGACGTTGCCTGAACGGCCAATCCCTGCGCTCGCGCCGCATGTACGATCCAGTCGGTAAGCACGCCACCGCCCTGGCCGCCCAGCGCAGCCACGAGAATGGTCAGCGGCTCACCCGCTTTCATACGCTTTGCAATGCCCGCGCTGCCCATGCCCGAACCCCGTCAATCCAGCGCTCCCAGCCATGTGCCCGCGAGACGACCTCGACGCGGTAAAAAGAGGGGCACAGCGCCGCCTCCTGGGCCAGTTCACCACATAGGCCACAACCGACACAACTCGCGTCGACGGTGGTAACGGGATCGACGCGCAGCGGGTTGTGTGGCGTGCGCACCGTCAGTGAGGGACACCCGGAGAGTCGAATGCATGCGTGGTCGCCGCTGCACAGATCCTCATCGATTCCATAGCGCACACGTTCGCTGCGCAGCCCTGCCGCCTTCCGGCGCGCCCGCCATGGTTGCAGTCGTCGCTGCCGCTCAAGCTGACACTCACCCTCCGCGACGATGACCTTAAGCCCCCCCGCAGTGGTCGTAAAAGCCTCGTTCAATGTCGCTTTCATTTGCCCGACGTCGTAGCTGTGCACCGTGCGCAGCCATGTCACGCCGACCCCCTCCAGCACATTTTCAATGGCGCGGTCAGTCGCTGTCGTGCTCGC
>JBDTTY010000187.1:0-5798 GCA_040007975.1 Betaproteobacteria bacterium
TTCAACACGTCCTCGAACAGGAACGTGCGGAAATTGCCGATGTGCTGGTAGTCGTACACCGTGGGTCCGCACGTGTAGAGCCCCACGGGCGCGTGCGGGACCAGCGGCTCGAACGGGCGCAACGTGCGCGTGAAGTTGTCGTAGAGTGCCAATGCGGACATCAATGTTCCTTGCCAATGAAAAAGCCGCCGGGAGCGACACCGGCGGCTTGCGTGACCCCAAACCGGTCGTCAGGCGCGCAGGTGCCACCCGTCAACGTCGACCGGACAACAACCGAAAGCAGTAAGGTTGGAACGCATGGATCGGATGGTATGCCAGGGACGGCGCCGCAGCAAGGCCGCCCGCGTTCGACGGGCCATCGGCGCCGCTGCCATGTAGAATTCGCGCGCATAGGGCCGCGGGTCGCCTTCGACGCCGTGGCCGCCTCCCCCTGCCCATGCTCGCCTCCCTTCCCCGAAGCGCCTGGTGGCTGATCGCGCTCACCGCCACCCTGATCTGGTTTGCGGGGCTCGACTCGCGACGCCTGCAACATCCCGATGAAGGTCGCTACGCGGAAATCGCGCGCGAAATGGCGGTGCGCGGCGATTACGTCACGCCGCGTCTCAACGACCTCAAATATTTCGAAAAGCCGCCGCTGCAATATTGGGTCGGCGCGCTCACGTTTCGCGTCTTCGGCGTCAGCGAATGGACTGCCCGGCTACCTGCGGCGCTCGCGGGGTTGCTGGCGGTGCTGGTGGTTGGCTGGACCGGCGCACGACTGGCGAGTCCGACGGTGGGCGCGTATGCGGCGCTGACGCTGCTGGGCTGCGTCTGGCACGCGGGCCTCGCGCATTTCCTGACGCTCGACGCCGTGCTGACGTTTTGGTTGACCCTCGCACTGTGTGCGTTTCTGCTCGCCCAGCGCGATGGCTTGGCGCAAAAGGGGCAGCGACACTGGATGTGGGTGGCGTATGCAGCGGCCGCCGGCGCCACTCTCAGCAAAGGGCTCGTGGCGCTGGTCATCCCCGGCGCAACGCTGGTGCTGTACTCATTGCTCACCCGGGACATCGGGCCCTGGCGGCGACTCCATGCATGGTCAGGAATGCTGCTGTATCTCGCATTGACCGCGCCATGGTTCGGGCTGGTGGCGCACGCCAATCCAGAATTCCTGCAATTCTTCTTCATTCACGAGCACTTCGACCGGTACTTGAGCGATTCGCACAATCGCACCGGGGAATGGTGGTATTTCGTGCCGTGGTTTGTTCTGGGCCTTCTGCCGTGGCTGCTGGTGTGGCTGATCACGTTGCCGCGCAGCTGGCGCGACGCCGCGGCCAACGGCAACGGCTTTTCGTGGGCACGTTTTTGCACGGTGTGGTCCGCGTTCATTTTTCTGTTCTTCAGCATCTCGGGCTCCAAGTTGCCGTCCTATATCCTGCCGCTGTTTCCGGCGCTGGCGCTGGTCATCGGCTTTGAAATGACGCGTCTTTCCTCGCGCGCCCTGGCGTGGATCGCGATGCCGTTGTCCGTGGGCGCGACGCTGCTGGTTGCCGCATGGCTGGTGGCCTATCCGCGGTTGGTGGCCACGCTGTCCGATGCCATCACACCCGCCGCGATCTATCAGGAATTCGGCCCGTGGATCGGCGCTACGTTGGGCGTCTTTGCAGTTGGCGGCACGCTGGCGTGGATGCTGTTTCGACACGGCACGGCATCCACGAAGACGTGGGGCATCGCCATGCTTGCGCTGACGACGTTGCTGGCACTGCAGCTCGCGTTTCAGGGGCAGGATTCGTTTCGCAACGTACGCTCGTCCTACGACATTCTTGCCGCGGCACAACGCGCCAATGGGGGCCCGCTGGACCCCGCCCTGCCGGTTTATCAGGTCCATGGTTACGACCAGACGCTGCCGTTCTATTTGCAGCGACCGACACCGCTCGTGGCCTATCGCGACGAAATGGCACTGGGTCTCGACGCCGAACCGAACAAGGGATTCAACGAGGCCGCGTGGATCGACCTGTGGCAAGCCACGCCGCAGGCCTATGCGATGATGACCCGTGACACGGCGACCGAATTGGCCGCCAAAGGCGTCCCGATGCGGGTGCTGGCCACCGATCCGCGTCGAGCATTCGTGGCCCGGCGCTGACATTCGATACCATAGCGTCATGACATCCACCGCTTTCGCCTTCCTGTTGACCGGCGTGCTGCTCAATGCCGGCGCACAACTACTGCTCAAAGCCGGCACCAACGTGCTCGGCGTGATCACATTGACCCGCGAGAATTGGTTCGACACGTTCTGGCGCATGGGCACGCAGGGGTTCTTCGTGGCCGGTGTCGCGTGCTACATGGTGAGCCTGGTCGTGTGGATCATGGGACTGTCGCGAGTCCCGGTTTCCGTGGCTTATCCGATGCTGTCGCTGGGTTACATCATCAACGCGGTCGCTGCGCACTATCTGTTTGGTGAAGCGGTGTCCGTCACGCGCTGGCTCGGCATCGGCTTCATCGTGCTGGGGGTCTGGCTCGTGGCACGTACCTGACTTTTACTCTCCCCATGACCACTTCTGCCTATCTGCCGTTTGCCCGACCCACGCTCGACGAAGCCACCGTCGACGATGTCGGCGCCGTTTTGCGTTCGGGCTGGCTTACGAGCGGCCCCAAGGTCAAGGCCTTCGAGGCGGCATTGTCCGATCATGTGAGCGGCCGCCTCGTACGTGTGGTGTCATCGGCCACGGGTGCACTGGAAATCGCGTTGCAGGTGGCGGGCATCGGCCCCGGCGACGAAGTGATCACGGCGGCGATGACGTTTTTTGCGGCGCCCAACATGATCGTCAAGGTGGGGGCGACGCCGGTGTTCGTTGACGTCGATCCCACCACCCGCAACATCGATCTGGACGCGACAGCGGCGCGGATCAATCATCGCACCAAGGCGATCATGCCGACGCATTTCGCGGGGCTTCCCTGCGACATGGACGCGCTGTATGCGCTCGCCGCCAAACACAAGCTGCGCGTGATCGAAGACGCCGCGCTGGCGATTGGCTCGTCGTGGCGCGGTCGCACGATCGGCAGCTTTGGCGATCTGGTGGTATTCAGCTTTCACCCCAATAAAAACATCACGTCGATCGAAGGTGGCGCGATTGTCGTCAACGACGCGCGCGAAGCCGCCGAAGTCGAAGTACTGCGCTTTCATGGCATCCACAGATTGCCGGACGGCACGCGCGATGTCACGGTGGCGGCCGGCAAATTCAATCTGCCGGACGTCAATGCGGCTATCGGTCTTCGTCAACTGGCCCAACTCGAAAGCTTCAACGCGCGGCGGCGTGCGTTGGTAGCGCGATACTTCGACCGGTTTCGTACGTCGCCCGCATGCGAGTTGCCGCATCCGGGCTATGCCGGTGACGAGTCGGGCCACAGCTGGAACATGTTTGCGCCACTGTTGCCACTTGCCGCGCTGTCGATTTCCCGTCAGGCATTTCGCGCGGAGCTGGAAGCCCGCGGCATCGGTACCGGCATATCGTACGAGGCTGCGCACCTCGCGACGGTGTTCCGCCGCTTCGGCTATCATCGCGGCGACCTGCCACACACCGAACACATCGCCGACACGACCGTGACGCTACCTCTGTTTCCGACAATGACGGACGCCGACGTCGACCGCGTGTGCGCAGCCTGCGCCGACGTGCTCGCCGCGCACCGGCGCTGATGTCCATGGCGGCGCCCGAACTTTCCGTCGTCATTCCCGTCTACAACGAGGAGCACAGTCTCGCGACGTTGTTCGCGCGTCTGTACCCCGCGCTCGATGCGCTGCACATTCCGTACGAAATCGTGTTCATCAACGATGGCAGTGACGACAAATCGGCGGCCGTACTCAAGGATCAATTTGTAGCGCGCCCGGATGTCACGCGTGTCGTGCTGTTCAACGCCAACTACGGACAGCACATCGCGATCATCGCCGGCTTCGAGCGGGTGCGCGGGCAGCGCGTCGTGACGCTCGACGCCGACTTGCAAAATCCGCCCGAGGAAATCGGCGGCCTGCTCAAGGCGATGGACGAAGGGCACGACTACGTGGGCGGCGTGCGGCGCACGCGCGAAGACGCCTGGTGGCGGCGCGTGGCCTCGCGCGCAATGAATCGGCTGCGCGAAGGCATCACGCACATCAAGATGACCGATCAAGGCTGCATGCTGCGCGCCTACAGTCGCGGCATCGTCGACGCGGTGGCGGCCAGTCGCGAAGTCAGCGTCTACATCCCAGCCCTGGCCTACACGTTTGCGCACAACCCCACCGAGGTGGAGGTTGCGCACGAGGAACGTACCGCCGGTGAATCGAAATATTCGCTGTACAAGCTGATCCGACTCAATTTCGATCTCGTCACCGGCTTTTCGCTGGTGCCGTTGCAGCTCTTCTCATTATTCGGCATGTTTGTTGCCGCGATGTCGCTGCTGATGTACGGCATCGTCGTCGTACGGCGCGCGTTGGCCGGTGACTTCCTAGGCGGTATCACGGCGCTGTGGGATCGCGATATCCTGCAGTTTTTTCTGACCGGCGTGGTGCTGTTTGGCGTGGGACTGGTCGGTGAATACGTCGGGCGCATCCATCAACAGGTCCGCGAACGGCCGCGCTACACAATCCAGGCGATGCTGGAGGCGAAACCGGATCTTGCGCTGCCGTGCGAACCCGATTCGCGCGTGCCGGATCCCTGCGCCGGTCTCACCCGCTGATGCCGGCCGCCACCGCCGTCGTCTTCGCCTATTCCAACGTCGGGGCCCGCTGTCTGCGCGTGTTGCGCGCCCATGGCGTCGACGTTTTATTGGTGGTCACGCATCAGGACAATCCGGCAGAGACGCTTTGGTTTGACCGGGTGGCCGACGTCGCTGCCGATGCGGGTCTGCGCGTGACGATGCACGAGGACCTCAACGATCCGGAATTTCTCGCGCGGATCACCGCGCTGAAACCCGACTTCATCTTCAGCTTTTACTACCGGAAGATGCTGTCGCCGACCATCCTCGCGTTGGCCTCGCGCGGCGCGCTCAACATGCATGGCTCGCTGTTGCCAGATTATCGCGGTCGCGCCCCCACCAACTGGGCCGTACTGCACGGCGAACGCGAAACCGGCGCGACGTTGCACTATATGGAAGCCAAACCCGACGCCGGCGACATCGTCGATCAGACCGCGGTGCCCATTCTTCCTGACGACAACGCGCGCGAGGTATTTGACAAAGTGACGGTGGCGGCGGAAATCACGCTGAATCGTGCCATGCCCAAGCTATTGGACGGGACGGCGCCGCGAGTGCCGATGAATCTTGCTGCGGGTTCGTACTTTGGCGCGCGCAAGCCGGAAGATGGACGCATCAACTGGTCGCAAAGTGCGCAGCAGATTCACAATCTGGTACGTGCGGTAGCACCGCCTTATCCTGGCGCGTTCACCACCATCGCCGGGAAAACAGCTCGTATCCTGCGCACGCACGTCATGTTGACGCAAGCACCAGACGCGATGGGCTCCGCCAAAGCGCCTTCAATCTTCGTTCGCGACGGCAAGATATTGGCGAAATGTGGTGGCGGCGGCGTGCTGCACATCCTTGACCTCGAGATCGACGGCGCGCGTGTCGATCCCGACGCGTGGGGCGACGCGGTGTATTTTCCGGGAGTGGCACGGTGAGTGAGGGCACCGACAACTGTCCGCGCCGAAAAGACACTAAAATAGCGGGTTACCCAGCGAGCCTCTCCCCATGAAACGCGTCCTTGTCCTCGGCGTCAACGGCTTCATCGGCCACCATTTGTCCAAGAAGATCCTGGCGGACACGGACTGGCACATCCACGGGATGGACATGCA
>JBDTTY010000188.1:0-5789 GCA_040007975.1 Betaproteobacteria bacterium
CGGTGCTGGACGGCGACCTCGATGACTTCATCGCGGCGAGCCTGAAGCAGGGAGTGTAGGCATGGATGACAACAAGAATCCGGCAGCAGCGCCGGTCGCGGTCGACGAAAACCAGATCGTGGCCGAGCGTCGCGGCAAGCTCACGGCGCTGCGCGGCAAGGGTCAGGCGTTTCCCAACGACTTTCGGCGCGACGCGTTGGCGGCGGAGCTGCATGCGGCCCACGATGCCAAGGACAACGAGGCGCTGGAGTCGCAAGCGATTGTCGTGGCAGTGGCCGGTCGCATGATGTTGAAGCGCGTGATGGGCAAGGCGTGCTTTGCCACGCTGCAGGACATGTCGGGCCGCATCCAGCTGTACATCACGATGGACGCTGTCGGCGCGGATTTGCTCGACGAATTCAAACACTGGGATCTGGGCGATATCGTCGGGGCCGTTGGCACGCTCTTCAAGACCAAGACGGGCGAGCTGTCGGTCAAGGCGTCACATGTGCGGCTGCTGGCCAAGTCGCTGCGACCGTTGCCCGAAAAATTTCACGGGATGACCGATCAGGAGCAGCGCTATCGTCAGCGCTACGTCGACCTCATCACCAACCCGGCGGCGCGCGATGTATTCGTGAAGCGGTCACAGATCGTGCAGGCGATGCGCGAATTTTTTGTCGCGCGCGGCTATCTCGAAGTCGAGACGCCGATGATGCATCCGATTCCCGGCGGTGCTGCCGCGCGGCCATTTGTCACGCACCACAACGCGCTCGACATGGAGCTGTTCCTGCGCATCGCGCCCGAACTGTATCTGAAGAAGCTCGTGGTCGGCGGCATGGAGAAGGTGTTTGAGGTCAATCGCAATTTCCGCAACGAAGGAATTTCCACGCGTCACAATCCCGAGTTCACGATGCTCGAATTCTACGAGGCCTATCAGGACTATCACTACCTGATGGATCTCACCGAAGCATTGTTGCGCGATGTGGCCGACCGGGTGCTTGGCACCACGATATTGCAGTATCAGGGTGCAGTCATCGATCTCGGCAAGCCGTTCGATCGGTTGACGATGGCGCAGGCCATCCATCAATACAACCCCGAGCACGCGTTGGCTGATCTGGACCAGCTTGACTACCTCAGTTCGGCATTGGTTGCCGCCGGCGTGCAAGTCTATGTCACCGATGGTCTCGGCATGCTGCAACTCAAGTTTTTCGAAGCCACCACCGAGGCGAAGCTGATCCAGCCGACGTTCATCATTGCGCACCCAACCGACGTCTCGCCACTGGCACGCGCCAATGACGCCAATGCGGCCGTGACGGATCGCTTCGAACTGTTTGTGACGGGTCGCGAAATGGCCAATGGGTTCTCGGAGCTGAATGATCCCGAGGACCAGGCGGCGCGCTTTCAGGCACAGGTGGACGCGCGCGCGGCGGGCGACGAAGAGGCGATGTACTTCGACGCCGACTATCTGCGCGCGATGGAGTACGGCTTGCCACCCACGGCGGGCGAAGGTATCGGCATCGACCGGCTCGTGATGCTGCTGACCGATTCGCCATCGATTCGCGACGTCATCCTGTTTCCCCAGTTGAAACGCGAGGGTTGAGCTACCCGCTACGGGTTCATTCGGGAAAATTTGCGTATAACGTTCTGGGGATTGCGATGGCTACATTCGGTATTCTCAACCCGGTGATCGCCGGCGCGGCCATGGCAGTCAGTCCGGTATCGATGGTGGGCAACGCCCTGCTGCGCAAGCGCTGGCGCCCAAACGGGTAATGTCGATGAATGGAGACACGATGGAAACGACAACGTTGCGAATCGATGGCATGACGTGTGGCGGCTGCGTCGCAAGCGTCTCGCGCGTGTTGCGGGCGGTTCCGGGCGTGACGGAGGCCGATGTCAGATTGACACCGGGCACGGCCGCCGTGACATTCGATGCAGCGCGCACCAATGTGCCTGCGTTGCGCAAGGCGGTCGAAGGCGCAGGCTATGAAGTGGTGTCGTGAGCGCGTCGCGACTGCATAGCGACGGGTGGCGCAATGAGTGATGTAATCGTCACCGTACTGATATCGCTATGCGTATTTGCCGGTGCGCTGCTCGGGATGTTTTTCAATCGCGTGCTGCCGCCTGACCATGTCGGCGAGGAAACACGCCGGGTCGTCAACATTTCCGTCGGCCTGATCGCCACGTTGTCGGCGCTGGTACTGGGGTTGCTGGTGGCATCGACCAAGGCGGCGTTTGACGCCAAGTCCGACGAGATCAAGCAGACGGCGGCGCGCATCGTGCTGCTTGATCGCACACTGCGGCAATACGGTCCTGAGGCGGCACCGGCACGCGCCATGTTGCACGATCTCACGCGACGCCGGATGATGCTCACGTGGAATGAGGCCCTCGACAGTGCGGAGAACGATCGACTGCGCGCGGAAGGGATCGCCTTCGAGCAATTTCAAACTACGGTTCGGCTATGGAAGGCAGGCGATGACGGCCAGAAGTGGCTGCAGGTGCGCGCGCTTAATCTCTCGGCCGAAATCGAGCAAACCCGTTGGCTGCTGTCCGAAAGCAATGAAAGCTCGATCCAGCGACCCTTTCTGATCGTGCTGGTGGCGTGGTTGACCGTGATCTTTGCCAGCATCGGCATGTTTGCGCCGCGCAATCGCACGGCCGTGGTCGTCATCTTCGTGTGCGCGTTGTCGGTGTCGGCAGCCATTTTCCTGATTCTCGAGATGGATCAGGCATTCGACGGTCTGATGATGGTGTCCGATAGTCCGCTGCGCAGTGCCTATCAGCAGATCCTGCGTTAAGCCGTTTGCCCGGGGTATGGCCCAACAGGTAAGATAGAGGGCTTCGGGGTGTAGCGCAGCTTGGTAGCGCGCCTGGTTTGGGACCAGGATGTCGGAGGTTCGAATCCTCTCACCCCGACCATTTGCAGGTCACCGCTTGATCACGTGCAACGCGTGGTGGAAAGCCAACACGCGGCGGCAAGTCTGGCCCGATCGGCTTCCGGCCAACGTGAATAATCCGCACTTTTGGTGCAGCGTTTTCCGGGGCTGGGGCGTCGCGCCGGGCATACCGGCGGCATATCCTCTTCATGTCGAAGGAGGAGTGTCACGCGTGAGTCAATCCCGGCCCATCTGGCCCGCCCATCCGCCGGAGAGCGGAGTCCCGACCGCAGCAGCCGACGAGACGCTTGTCGCGTCCGGACGGCGGGATGATAATGGATCGGCAACGTGGCAGGGGAGCCTGATGGCCCACGACAGCACCGCGATGGCAGCCGACCTGGAAAGCTTCGTCCGCGCCATCATGGTCGTCGATGTGGTCGAGTCCGTGCGCCTGATGCAGGATGACGAGCAGGGTACGGTCCGGCGTTGGCGCTCCTTTGTTGACCATGTCACGACAGACATCGTGCCGGCGCATGGCGGGCGGCTGGTCAAAAGCCTGGGCGATGGCTTGATGATCGAATTTCTGCGGGCACCTTCTGCCGTGGATGCGGCGTTTGCCCTCCAGCGGCAAAGCTCGATTGCCAACGAAGGGCTCGCGGAAGCGCTTCGACAGCGACTGCGCATCGGCATCCATGTCAGTTCGCTGATCGCCGATCACAATGATGTCTACGGCCACGGGGTCAATCTCACGGCGCGGCTGACCACGCTCGCGGGTCCGGATGAGATCGTGATTTCGGCGGAAGTGCGAGACCAACTCACACCTGCACTCGACGCGGACCTCGAGGATCTGGGCGATTGCTATCTCAAGCACGTCCAGCATCCGGTGCGCGCTTTTCGCGTTGGCGCGCCCGGGGCGTATCCGGTCATCGAGCGCGGCAACGTTGCGGACGACCTACGGGCGACGATTGCCGTGGTTCCCTTCCGGCCGCGCACGCTTCAGCCCAGCGACGATGTGTTGGGACAGCTAATGGCCGATGAAGTGATTTCGGTGCTGTCGCAATCATCCGAAGTGAACGTGATTTCGCGTCTGTCCACTACGGCATTCAAGGGCCGTGCGGTCGACTTGGTCGATGTCAACGCGCATCTGCACGCGCACTACGTGGTGTCCGGTTCCTATCACGTGGAAGGGGACCGCGTGACACTCAAGGCCGAGATGGCGGAAACGCGTTCGATGCAGGTGATGTGGGCGCGAACGCTGCACGGAAGTGTCAAGGGCATCATCACCGGCGACGACCCGCTCACCAGTCGACTGGTCTCGGAAGCGTGTGCGGCAATGATGGTGCGCGAACTGCAGCGGTCGCAGGGCAAGGCGCCGCAGAGCTTGCAGAATCACACTCTGCTGCTCTCCAGTGTGGCGCTGATGCATCGCATTTCACCGGTTGCATTTCAGCGTGCGCGAGAGTTGCTGCAGGTGCTGATCGAGCGTGCGCCGCGACTTTCATCGCCGTATGCGTGGATGGCCAAGTGGCATGTGCTGCGCGTGACGCAGGGTTGGTCCGAAGACATGCAGGCGGATGGCAAGGCGGCGTTGGAAAACACCAAGCGGGCGCTGGATCGGGATTCCATGTCGTCGCTGGCGCTGACTGTCGAGGGGCAGGTCAACACCTACATTCTGAAGCGACTTGATGTGGCGGAACGATTGTATAGCCACGCACTCGAGGTGAATCCCAACGATTCGCTGGCGTGGCTATTGAAAGGTACTCTGCATGCGTTTCGTGACGAGGGAAAAGAAGCGGTGAGGCATACACGACAGGCATTACGCTTGTCACCGCTCGATCCACTGAAGTATTACTTTGATTCGCTGGCGGCAACAGCCGCGCTCTCGGCGGATCAACATCAACGGGCTCTGCAACTTGCCGAGCGGTCACTGCGCCTGAACAAGGTCCACGGTTCCACGATCCGGGTTCTGATCGTGGCGCTGTGGAATCTCGGCCGCGAAGATCAGGCGCGCTCGAGGGTTCAGGAACTCTTGCGCCTCGATCCAGAGTTCCGGGTGTCGACGTTTCTGGAGCGGTCACCGAGCGCAGGATATTCGATCGGCAAGCGGGTCGCAGGTGCATTGAAAAGTGCAGGCGTGCCAGTATGATTGGCCTGGAAACTTGGACGGATTTGGGGGTCACAAATGAGCGGACTTGAAGGATTCGAAGGGTTTGAAGGTTTCGAGGGATTTGAAGGATTCGAAGGGTTCGAAGGTTTTGAAGGATTTGAAGGATTCGAAGGCTTTGGTGGTTCTGGCGGTCGACGGTCGTCATCAGGCGCGCTCATCGCCCACCGCGACGGCATCGTCGGTCCATGGACTTCGGGCGGCATCGGCGCTTCGTGGCCAACGACGCCGATGAACGTCAGCACCTCGGAGAACCTGGGCCATTGGGATCCCCGCATTCGGGGATTTGTTCTTCGATCCGAATTGCTTTCGTGCGTGCAATTTTCGTTGAACGCCGGTGTTCCTACACTCTGGCATATCGACGTGGCGACCGGTGGTGCAACACCTACGGGAACGTGGCAGCCGCTGGTGACGATGGTCCGGCCGAATGAAGCGACCCTTCTGGCACAGCTCGACCTCGTCAATGGCTGGGCCGATCTTCGTGCGGATCGTGCGCGCGAAATTTTGGCGCAAACTGCACCGCAATATGCGTTCTGGGGTTCGGTCGTACCTCTCTATCAGGCGCGCCATCCGCGAACACTCGAGTTGTTGCATCTGGCGCTCAGTCTCGCGAAATGTGCGGAGATGAATTTCAAGAATGCACTCTGCGTGCGCCGTCCGCATGAATACTCGGCGCAGGTGCAGCCGATGCTCAAGACGCCAATCCACGGGTCGTTGCCCAGCGGACACTCCACCGAAGCGCACACGGTGGCCTATGTGCTGTCCGAACTGGT
>JBDTTY010000189.1:0-5786 GCA_040007975.1 Betaproteobacteria bacterium
CAGTTCGTGCAGACGGCGCGGTATCTTCTTGCGCTCCTCGTCGGCAGTTTCGGCATTGGCCGCCGTGCGCAGGCGGGCCCGCTCGTGAAAGAGTGCAATTTCAGGCGGTGCGGCCCCTGCGTCCTTGAGAATTTTCATCGGCATGCGCAGCGCTGCCGGCGTGGCGTTCCAACCGGCGTCTTCCGCCATCGGCTTGCCGTAGCCGCGGGCAGTGCCGAGTTCACCCGAGTCGGCTGCTTCCTGCAGTCGCCGGGCGATTTCTTCATCGAACGTGTGCATGACGGTCTCGGATGTTGAGTTTAATCAGGTGTGGCGCGAGCTATTTGCGCCAGTAGTCGAATTCCGCCGCATACCGTGCGCCACTCAAGTCGGCCGATTTTTCCTGAAAATACGTCTGCGCATCGGCGATGGCCTGATTGTAGATGGACGGTCCGATCTCGCGCACACAGAACTCCAGCACCAGTGCGGCCTTCAAATCACCGATTTCGGTATCGATCGTTTCCTCGAAGAAACGTTTGATCGAACCGAGCAGATATTTTTCCGTGTCCTTTTGCAACTTGATCGACATGGTGCCGCCTCGTGCGCATGAATTGGTCCGCGCGGCCGCGGGTGATCGGAGTTCGTCGAGTCACCCGGCCGCCCGCCAACGGCCCAAACTTGCGCCAGTGCCCGGAGCCGCCACTTTTCCATGCTACGTCAATCCGACGAGAAAAAGAATGACACCATCGGTTCGCAAATTCAGGCCAAAGCTAAGCCAGGTGCGCTCAATTTCGCCGTCTCCGGCATTGGTGGCGCCAATCACCTACCTGCGACGCCGGAGATGCAGGAACGGTTGATGACGGCAGGAGCGGAAACGCGTGCCGGAACGCGTGCCGAATTCGGCGGCGTCATCCACGACGAAACGGCACGATTGGCCAAGGTCGTGAAGGAGGCGGGCGAAAAATTCGAGTAGCGACAACTACGCCGGCGATGGTTGAGGGATGGTGCGCGCCATCAGCACTTCGTCGGGCTCGACGTCGTGGGCGGCCCGATGCTCCGCAGCACCGGGTGCAAATTCGAGTCGCTCGAGCAAGTGCGCCGAACGCAGATTGTCGCGCTTGAGCACGGCCACAAGCTGCCGCACGCCGTAGTGGGTGACGAGTTCGGTCACCATGCCTTCGACGGCTTCGCGCGCAAAGCCGCGACCCCAAAACGCGCTATTTAGCACATACGCGATCGATGCGTCGCCGTTTGCGTGAATGGTTGCCTGGACATAGCCGATCAGTTCGGCGGTTTGTGCGCGGATCACCCAGTTGAGCCATTGCTCGTGTCCGTCAGCGGAGCAACGAGTTTCGAGTTTGGTAAAGCGTGTGCGCAGCCAGTCGAGGGATGCCGGCGGCTCGTTTTCGTATTTGTAGATGGCCGGGTCGTTGAGGACCACAAACATCGCGTCGACATGCTCGGCAGTTTGTGGCTCGAGCGTGAGACGGGATGTGGTGACGACACGCATGTGACGAGCGTTCATCGTTCCGTTCCGCAGCCGCTGCTCACGGGCTCAATGCGCGCCGGAAAACACGATTTTCGAAGTGCTCATCATTGAATGTGTAGACCGCGGGGCCGACGTCGACGTAGCCTCGATTAGTGTAATAACGTAGCGCGCGATGGTTGCCGACCCATGCGGTGAGCCATAGCGTTGCCGCGCCGTGCGCAGCGGCGGTTGCCTCGGCGTGGCGAAGCAACTGCGTCCCGATGCCGAACCCGCTGAAACGTTCCTGCACATACAGCCGATCGAGTTCGGTGGCATGACTGGGTCCGACCAGCGGGTGTGTGGCGCCGTGCGTGAACTGCGCGAATCCGAGCATGTGACCCGCCGATTCGGCGACGACGAAAACGGTCGCTGATTGTTGCAGCAGCGCGGCTATCGCAGCGGTGGAATACAGCGCGAGTGCTTCGCGTGCGAGTGCCGGCCGAATCCCCTGAGTCGCATATGTATCAAGAAACACCTGTGTGGCGAGCACACCGATACAAAGTGCGTCGTCAAACGTCGCGATACGAAGTTTCGCTTCAGCACGCGCGGGTGCGTTGCCGGCTCGTTGATCAGGCGGCACTTCAGCCTGACGCGTTCGGGTCACAAAGGATCAACCATTCCATGGCCAAGACCTCAGACGTGAAGACATCGCCCTTGAGGCCGATATCAGCAGCCACCTTGACGCCAAATTTTGCCGGGTCGATGTGTTCCGGCAACGCCACCATGGCCATCGCGACCAACCCCGCGGAGGCTTGCGCCCAGTCGTGAACCATCCAGAACCGATCGGCAGTGGTAGGGGTCGAAAAGCCATACAGCTGCCTCACGTCGACGAGCAGACGGTGAATGTCCTGACTGCGGCAATATGCGATCGCGTGGGTGACCATTTGCACGGCGTCGACCAGTGAAACGCGGCCCTTCGGATAGTATCGGCCTACGCCGCCCGCGATTTCCAGATGTTTGATGTCTTCCATGGAAGTGCCCTTGCGGCCTGCGCTGCCGAATCTGAACTATGTGCGACAACTTTCACTTGATGACTGTAATCGGTTATGTGGATTTTTGCTCGGTGATGAACTTGCTGGGTTCATTCCGGCGCCAGATGCTGTTTACGCCGTGCGACGCGACTTCGGGTCAACCTGACTGCCGAGGAATGTTCTGGGCGATGCGCCACAAGACGCCGCTTGGATCGAATAGCGTGAAGTCGCGCATGGCCCATGGCTGATCTTCCGGCGTGCCGACCTGGACGTTGAAGCGTTCCGCAATTTTTTGTTCGGTGATGTGGCGATACCAATCTTCCACGTTTTCGACGAGCAAGTGCATCTGGAAATTGCCGGCAAATTCCGGCGCGAAAAAATCCTGCAGCAGAAAGCTACATTCGCCGTGGTGGAAGTACGCGATGCCATCGAAGGATGATGCAAGCGTGAAGCCCACAGCCTGATAAAACGCTTTGGATTGCTCGAAGTCCTGCGCCGGGACGAAGGCCTTGATTTCGACGGTGGTCAAATTGCGTGATGACATTACGTGACTTTTCTGCGAGAGGAACTCGGAGCATGCGGTGTGGACTTGAGGCGCACCAATCAGACGTCGCGCTCATGATTGTAGCGCCAACGTGATCAGCGGCCTCGTCATGCCGACGCCTGCCAGCCGCGTTGTGGCCGTCCCGTAGCGGCATCCATATCTGGGCGTCCCAATGCCTGACCAAGCGAACGACGATAGGTGGAAGCATGGAAGCTGTTGCGGGGTCAGGTCGGTTGCGGGTCGTCGCAGCCTTCGATGATCAGAAGATCGATGGTCGATACGGGCACTCGTAGCTTCACGGCTTCCTGATACAACGGCGAGTTCCAGCAATCCAGCGCCGCCTGATAGGACGGAAATTCGATGACGACGTTGCGGGCGCGACTGGTGCCCTCCGGCGTTTCACGGCGACCAGAGCGCACGATGAATCGCGCGCCAAATTGCTCGAGTGGCGCGGCATTGGCGGCGATGTAGTCCTTGTATTTTGCCAGTTCAGTGATGTCGACTCGTGCAATCCAGTAACCTTTGGGCATTGGCTTCTCCGGTGGTGACACGTGCTTGCTGGTGCGTGCCGGTGTTGGCGATCATTGGTCTTTACGATACCAAAAGAGGCTCACACACTACATCCGTTGTGACCGAATTGGCGATGAAGCACTCTGCGTGAGCATCGTGATGCAATGCGACGAACTCGGCTTGATCGGGTACGCGATCCCCGCTGAATGCAACCCGCGGGCGCAGCACGATACGTGTCATCGCCAACTTGCCGGCCGCATTTTTCGCCATCGTCCCAACCGACTCGTCCGAGTAACTGTCGACGCAATACTTTTGCCGGGCGGCGAGATACAAGAACCAGAGCATGTGACAACTGGAAAGAGCGGCAACAAACGCCTCTTCCGGATCCACCGCCTTCGGCTCTGACTCCGGAACCGGGACAAGGTGCGGCGACGAGGATCCGGGAACGACGATACCGCCATCAAACGTCCACGTGTGGAGTCGACGGAATTTGTTGTCGACGAACACCTGATCGTCGCGCTTCCAGGTAATGGCTACCGTGTATTTGGACATGTGTGATCGAGCTGCTCTGCAAATCTGCGCCAAGCGGATGGCGTCAGGGCGTGACGGACTGCACGATCTCGGTTGGAAAGCCGGGGGGCATCACGATCTCCAATATCTCCACGTCGTCGCTGTGGCCTAATTCCTTGTGACGAATGGACGGGGGCTGATAAACACACGAGCCTGCTTCGAGTCGCACCACGCCCTGGCCTTCGTATTCGAATTCGATCCAGCCCTTGAGCACGTACACCAT
Organism: Betaproteobacteria bacterium; assembly: GCA_040007975.1. GTDB lineage: Bacteria > Pseudomonadota > Gammaproteobacteria > Burkholderiales > Casimicrobiaceae > VBCG01. The sequence continues at coordinate 4,326 of JBDTTY010000189.1, forward strand.
CTGGAACGTGGTGCCGTGCCGATGCGGCTCGCCGGAAAAGGGCGCGTCGGGTGCGACGCGAATCACATGTGCCTCGACCTTGCCGTCCGTGGCTTCCTTGATGCCGAGGTCGCGATACTCAAAAAAAGACCGCAGGCCGCGCTTGAAATCGGCGTCGCGGGCATGAGTGACGGTGAAGCCTTGCGTGGACATGGTCAGGTTCCTTGCGTTGCGGCGCACTTTGCTGGCGCCAGTTACGCAGCCTTGCCGCAGCCTTGTGGCTTGAAGACGCGTGCCGTGGACGCCGGGTTGGCGGCCAATTTTGCTGCGGGTCGTTGCGGACGTCGAACCAATTCGCCGCCGCAATTGGGACATATCCCGTGCAGAATAACGTCGGCACACTGTTGGCAGAACGTACATTCAAACGAGCAGATGCGCGCCGCCGTCGAGCCTGGCGGCAGGTCGATATTGCAGCATTCGCAGTTGGGGCGCAGTTGCGGCATGGCGTGCTCCCTGACAGGGGTTCAAATGTCGAACGACTGGCATTGTCGCTCGCCGAACGGCGTTTGCGCTACTGCAAAAAATCAGCCCATAGTCCGTCGACCTGGTGCGGTGAGTGCTTCGTCGCTGCTGATAATTGCGCTACGCGCATGACGATGCCGATTAGCGCTTCTCCCGGGACGTGAAAGCCGATGCTGTCGCCGGGTCTGCAAGCGGCAGCTCCATGAAAACCAGATAGGGCAGCAACGCCTCCGGATACGCGTGGTACGGCGCGCATTCGTGAAAGCCAATTCTTCGGTACATGGCGATGGCCTCCGTGAGCCGACCGCCGGTATCCAGTTTCATCACTGCAAAGCCGTCATCGCGTGCCGCCTGGATCAGTGCATCACACAGTCGTCGCCCCACTCCTTGGCCCTGGAATCGGCCGGGGATGAACAACCGCTTCATCTCGCACGTGTGGTCGTCCAGCTTGCGATATGCGACGCCACCACGGATCTCGCCGTCACGCGTGGCAAGCAATGTTTTGCCGTTAGGGGGGCCATACGAGGTGGCCAGCGCCGTCAACTCGGTGGCCAGCGACTGGTGGCCGAAGACGTTGTCGATGAACCACACGTCTTCCTTGTATCGATCGCGGCACCAGTCGACGTACTCGGCAACCAATCGCGCAAAGTCGTCGTAGTCCTTGACGCTGGACGCCGTGCGAATCAAGTCAGCCAAAGCCACTCCTCAATTCATTTGATCGTGCCGGCACGACGGCCGCACATGGTCTGAACGGTCTCGGTCGGAAAGGCCCAGCCGTGCAGGTCCTTTTCGCCCACACCAAGCGGATTGCCGAGACTCTTATCCGGACCTGCGCAGGATCCGTCGATCGAAACGGAAAAGCCTGCAACACGTAGCTTTGCCATGAGTCAATTCCTGAGGTACATCAACGGATGCGTTGTACTAGTCCGCGCAGAAACACGATGAAGTCAGTCCCGGTCG
>JBDTTY010000190.1:0-5762 GCA_040007975.1 Betaproteobacteria bacterium
GCGTGTGGTTCGGTGATCGATCTCTTCGCGGAACGTAAACTCAATCATCATGCGCAAGTCGAGGGCGGTGTACGGGCCGAGGCCAGCGCGGCGATCCTGTCGGCTTTTTTTGCGGCACGCCGGTGAGAACGATGGAATTCTTTCCATGACTACCCGGGCGGGCATCGGCATTTATGCACCATCGGGCTTTTCGCTGGACCCCGCTGCGCTGGATCGTGCCGTGGCGCGACTGGAGGCGCGTGGCTATCGTGTCGTCGTCGATCCGACATGTCGTTCCCGCTGGCAGCGCTTTGCCGCGCCCGACGCCGAACGATTGGCCGGCGTGTTGCGGATGGCGGCGGATCCGCATGTCGACATCGCGATCACGTTGCGCGGTGGCTACGGCTGGTCGCGCCTGTTGCGCGACATCGATTTTCCAGCGCTTGCCGCCACGCGCAAACGGTGGCTGGGCTACAGTGATTTCACGGCGTTTGCGCTGGGCGCGCTGGCGTTAAGCCGCATGACGACGTTGGCCGGTCCCGTTGCCGCCAGCGATTTTGGTGCCGAAACGCCGTGCGCATTCACGCTCGACCATTGCTTCGGTGTGCTCGATCACGCGCGCCATGACGTGCACTGTGTTCTCGATGGTCCCGATATCGCGGTGGAAGGCACGTTGTGGGGCGGCAACCTTGCGATGGTGGCGCATCTCGTCGGCACCCCCTACATGCCGGTGGTGGAAGGCGGCATCTTGTTCCTTGAGGATGTGGGCGAGATCCCATATCGCGTCGAACGCATGTTTGCGCAGTTGCTGTTGGCGGGCATCGTGCAGCGGCAACGCGCGGTGGTGCTGGGTCAATTTACCGAGTACGCGCTGTCGGCCAACGATGGCGGCTACGACATGGCAAGTGCGATTGCCGCATTGCGTGACGGCTGTGACGTTCCCGTGCTGACCGGATTACCGTTTGGCCATGTGCGCGAGAAACTCACGTTGCCCGTTGGCGGGCACTGCGCGCTGCAGGTGCGCGGTGGCGCGGCGCACCTGGCGCTATCGGATTACGGTTGCTGACGTGACTTGGTTGGTGGCATAAACGTGAATGGCATCGCCGACGGCACTGCCGTCCGGTGCAAAAGTCCGTTCGTGAAATCGCAATTCGCCGGCGTGGTCAATGGTCAGCACCGTGGTGCAACGCGTGCCATAACGTGCATCGACAATGAAAGGCGTTGCGAGCAACCGTTCGCGTTCGGGCGAGAGGCCGGTGGACGGGAGCGCCGCGTCAGGCACGGGATCGCGATTCAACAACATCGCAAATAGCGGCGCGCTATCGGCGTCCCCGGTTGAGGCCCATGTGCGCAACGCATCGGTGGCACGCATCACCTTGGGCCACGGCGTATCGAGTGCGGCATTGGACAGCCCATGCACGCCGGTGGTCATCGTACGCACGCCATCCGCGCGATTGGACCACCATGCGGCACCGGTGGGCGAACCTGCGAGCACGTTGACGCCGGCATAGCGTTCGCGCTGCGCATCCAGCGCGGTGAGCGCACGAGACGGCGCGATGTCGGTGCCCAGCACCTGCGGCACGATGCCGCCGCGCGATTGCGAGCCCGGTTGCTGGTCACCATTTGCGCGCACGTTGGTGACGAGTGCAAATCGCCCGTCGCGATTAACGCCAAACCAGGTGCCGCCGGCTGCGAGGTCACGTCCCGCGAGTATGCGTTGCCATGGCGGCGTCTCGCCCCACGCGGCAGGGGTGGCCGCGCGCGCATGATATTCGTCGCGATTGGCGGCGACGACCAGCGGATAGCGAGGGTGTACGCAGAGCGCGATGACGGCGAGACACATGATCAATGCGCCGCGACAAAGGCTTCGGTGTGGCGCGCGCGGTCGTGCGCAAAATCGGCAATGCGATGACGTTCGACCGCCGCGGCGAGTTCGTGCTCGAAGCTCGCTGCCGCAGCAACGTCTTCGTAGATTTCCATCCACGTATGCGGATCGTCGCGACGCACCAGCACGCGTCCGCGAATCCCGGTGCGGGTGGCCACATCGTGTTGCATCGCGTCGATGGCAAGGCGCACAGCGACGGCGTCACCTTCGACGCGGTACCAGATGTAGTAGTGAATGACGCTGGGCGCCATGCGTGCGCTGCGCTACGTGAGCTTGGGGCGATTGGGCGCCACCGGTGCCGGAATCGCGTAGGGCAACGGCAGCAGCGACACTACGGGGCCCTCAAGGGCTCCAAGGTGCAACGATGCATCGTGCGTCGCACTGATTTGCGCGACGGCAAGGAGGTCACTGCCACCTGTGGGGGCCGGTGCGGCGTTGACGATTGTGCCGCATGCCTGATCCCCAAATACGGCGCTGTAAAGACGCGTTCCGATGGCAGGGACGGCGCCATCGATGTGCAGACGCAACAGGCGCTCCTTCTGCCGACCGAGGTATTGCATCCGCGCGACGATTTCCTGCCCGGGGTAGCACCCCTTGCGGAAATTGACGCCGCCGACGAGATCCCAATTGAGCGTCTGCGGTACGAATTGATCCTGCGTCGCGGCGCCGATCGTGGGGATACCCGCGGCAATTGCCGCCCAATCCCAGTACGTCCATTCGACCGCGGTGGCATGGGCGGCGAGCTGATCGGCGATTGCATCGCGTGCGGCAGTGGGGACGTGGATCAGGACGCGGCCGTCCGGTGTCGCCACGATGTCGACTTCGTCATGGGTCACCCCATGGCCCGCGTCCGGCGCGACACCCAATGCTGCCTGGACCGCGGCACCGGCCGTGGCGCCGGTGACGCCAACGCATATGCCCGTCACCGAGCGGTCAGTGACGACCAGTTTGGCGCGCATGACGAAGATGGCGAGACGTTGGCGCAACGTCGGCGCAAGATCGGCCGCCACGAAGGCTCGATAGGATGTTGCCGAGGCGCGCCACAACAACATGCTGGCCAGCATCCGCCCCTTGGGCGAGTTGTACGACGACCATTGCGCGTCCCCCACTGCCAGCGCCGCCACGTCGTTGGAGAGTTGACCCTGCAGGAACGAGGTGGCATCCACCCCGTCGAAGTCGAGGTATCCGGTATGCGGGAGGAGGGACCACGCCGCGCCGGTGGGCGGGACGTACGGACTGGGCACGGAAGCTGGGGACGGTATGTGCATGGCTCTAGGATGGGTGCAAACAATGGGCGCCACAAGGGCTCCGGGGGCGGCAGGCGCCTGGGTTCGGCGATCAGGGACAGCGTGGCCGGGAGGGATGAAACCGTGCTAGAATAACAAGTTACCTCGGGCGCGCATGCGCTTTCGGGAATCGTCCCGCAAGCAGCCGTGTCTCGAGAATTCCGCACACCTCGCGGTCTTTAGGGTGTCCCGCCGGCAACATCGGCCGGGATGACATCCGCAGGTGGAGGCTCAACCCTGAAGGGAGTATCACGAATGTCCGTCACGATGCGTCAAATGCTGGAAGCCGGTGTCCACTTCGGTCACCAGACCCGTTACTGGAATCCGAAGATGGCCGACTATATCTTCGGCCAGCGTAACAAGATTCACATCGTCAATCTTGAAAAGACGATGCAGATGTACCAGGACGCGATGAAGCATGTCCGGCAACTGGCCAGCAACCGCGGCACCATCCTCTTTGTCGGCACCAAGCGTCAAGCACGCGAAATCGTCGCTGAAGAAGCGCAGCGCGCCGGCATGCCCTTTGTCGATCATCGCTGGCTGGGTGGCATGCTCACCAACTTCAAGACGGTCAAGGCCTCGATCAAGCGTCTGAAGGATCTGGAGCAGATGGCGGTCGACGGCACGCTCGAAAAAATGACCAAGCGTGAAGCGCTGTCGCACAAGCGCGAACTCGACAAGCTGGTCAAGAGCCTGGGTGGCATCAAGGACATGACTGGATTGCCGGACGCGATGTTCGTCGTCGACGTCGGCTATCACAAGATCGCGGTGACGGAAGCCAAGAAGCTCGGTATCCCGATCATTGGCGTGGTCGATACCAATCATTCGCCCGAAGGCATTGCTTTCGTGATCCCGGGCAATGACGACTCGAGCCGTGCGATTCGTCTGTACGCACGTGGTGCCGCCGACGCAATTCTCGAAGGCAGGAGCACGGTGATCCAGGAAATCGTTCAATCGGGTGACGAGTTCGTCGAAGTCGCCGAAGAAGCGAAGGTTTAAACGGCCCGCGTCGCGCAGCGGTCACCTCGGCCACGCGCGATGCACGTTTCGGATGGGTGTGCACCTTCGGGTCGCATCCGCCGAGGCGCAATGCGAGGTGCGCGCCTCCTTCGGGGCAGCGTGCACCGCGCCGATCAACGAATACGGAGTAGCAACATGGCGGAAATCTCCGCAAGCATGGTGATGGAACTGCGCCAGCGTACCGGGCTGGGCATGATGGAATGCAAGAAGGCATTGCTCGAAGCCGATGGCGACCTCGTCAAGGCCGAAGAGCTGATGCGGATCAAGAGCGGCGCCAAGGCGTCAAAAGCTGCTGGACGCATCGCGGCGGAAGGCATCGTCGGGGCGTATGTGGCACCCGACGCCAAGTCCGGTGCGATGGTCGAAGTCAATTGCGAGACCGATTTTGTGTCGCGCAACGATGACTTCGTCGGATTTGCCAAGAAGCTGGCGCAACTCGTTGTCGAGAGTAATCCGGCCGACGTGGCCGCGCTCACCGCATTGCCGCTTGATGGCGGCACGGTGGAGTCCGCACGGCAGGCGATGGTGCAAAAGCTGGGCGAGAACATCTCGGTGCGCCGGTTTTCGCGTTTTGCCAATACCGGTCGCGTCGCGCAATATCTGCACGGCGGCGGTCGCATCGGCGTGACGGTTGAATTCGAAGGCAGCGACGATGCTGTGGGTCGCGATATCGCGATGCATGTCGCGGCAGGTGCCGCCCCCGGCGCCATTCGTCCGGTGTGCGTTTCGCGCGCCGAAGTGCCGGCGGATTTGATCGAAAAGGAACGTGCGATCTTCACCGCGCAGGCCGCGGAATCCGGCAAGCCGGCCGATATCGTCGCCAGGATGGTCGATGGCCGCATCAACAAGTTTCTGGCCGAAGTCACGTTGCTGGGGCAGCCTTTCGTCAAGAATCCCGACGAGACGGTGGAGAAATACCTGCAGTCCAGGGGTGCATCGGTCAAGGCGTTCGCGCTCTACGTCGTTGGCGAGGGCATCGAGAAAAAGAAGGACGATTTTGCAGCCGAAGTGGCGGCGATGGCCAAGGCTTAACGCTGCGGCTGTTGTTCGTTGTGGTTCGGTGCTGGTTGCTGCTGGTTGCTGCTGTTTGCATTCCCCCCGCGCGTGACCGTGTGATCACGCCACGCGCGGCGCCGTACCGGTCACCCGTATTCACCAATCGAGTCTTCACGAGGGAGCCCGCATGAATCCGCCCGACGCCGCCTTCGCTGCCACGCTCGATCCGGTGCCCGCAATCGCCGCCGGGGCGTCGACGCGTACGCCCGCCTATCGCCGGATATTGGTCAAGCTCTCCGGCGAAGCGCTGATGGGCGACGATCAGTACGGCATCAAGCGCGAAGTCATCGACCGCATCGTGGCCGAAATCGGTGACGTGATGCGCGCCGGCGTCGAGATCGCCATTGTGATCGGCGGCGGCAACATTTTTCGCGGGGTGGCACCGGGTGCTGCCGGCATGGATCGTGCGACGGCGGACTACATGGGCATGCTGGCCACGATCATGAATGCGCTTGCATTACAGGATGCGCTGCGCCGCGCGGATGTCGAATCGCGCGTGCAATCGGCGTTGCGTATCGATCAGGTCGCCGAGCCGT
>JBDTTY010000191.1:0-5742 GCA_040007975.1 Betaproteobacteria bacterium
ACAAGGAATACAAGGTCAAGCACATCCTGGTCGAAAAGGAAGACGAGGCCAAGGACGTGATCGCCCAATTGCAAAAAGGTGCCAAGTTCGACGAGCTCGCCAAGGCGCGCTCGAAGGACCCGGGTTCCAAGGACCGCGGTGGCGACCTCGACTGGAATGCACCGGGTGGCTTCGTGAAGCCCTTCGCTGATGCCATGGCGGCAACGCCCAAGGGTAAGTTCTCGTCGACGCCGGTGCAAACGCAGTTTGGCTACCACGTCATCTTTGTCGAAGATATCCGCGAAGCCAAGGTGCCCCCGTACGACGAAGTGAAGCCGCAGTTGCAGCAACGGATGCAGGCTGCGCACCTCGACAAGTACTTCAAGGAACTGCGTACTAAAAACGGCGTATAACGCGCACCTTCGCGTTCCGCGTCAGCGCAAAGGGCAGACCATCTGGTCTGCCCTTTGTTTTTGCCGCACCACTCGCTGTAGCGCAGGGGAGCGGTTGCGACTGTCTGGCGCGTTGACGCATGCAACATCGCGATCGACGATCGTGGCATCGGCGCCACATACCGCGCGCTCGCGCCGCGGGGACTGCTGGACAGCATGGCTGCAAGGCAATACCCTTTGGAACGCGTAGAATCCGATGAAAAATGGCCGGTTAAGCCAAGCGCCATAAGCTGCGCGGGCCGAAAGCTGGTCTCATAGGGGGAATCGATGTCGTTTGTACGCAGTCCGAAAGATTTTTGGGCCGGCATCCTTTTCGTCGGTCTCGGCATCGCCGCGATTGTCATCAGCTCGAATTACGCGCTCGGGACGGCCGCACGCATGGGTCCCGGTTACTTCCCTCGCATCCTCGGCATCCTGTTGATCGTGCTTGGTGCAGTCATCACACTGCGGGGCGTGCGTTTCGATGGCGAGGCCATCCCGGCGTGGAAGTGGCGACCTTTGCTGGTGGTATTGGGCAGTGTGGTGCTGTTTGGCGCCATTGTCTCGTGGCTCGGCGTAATGATTTCCACCGTGGTGCTGATCGTGGTCTCCAGTGCTGCCAGTCACGAATTCCGTCCTAAAGAGGCACTGCTGATCGGCGTCGCACTCGCGGTGCTTTCCGTCGGCGTCTTCATCATCGGCTTGAAACTCGTCCTGCCGATCTGGCCCACGTTTTTCTGAAGGCGCCATCATGGAATTGCTCAATCACCTTGCCCTCGGATTCAGTGTTGCGTTGACGCCCATCAACTTGATGTATGCGCTCATCGGCACGCTGCTCGGCACTCTGATTGGCGTATTACCCGGCATCGGTCCTGTCGCCACGATTGCCATGCTGTTGCCGACCACGTACGCGCTGCAACCGGTGTCGGCGCTGATCATGCTGGCCGGGATTTATTACGGCGCACAGTACGGGGGCTCCACGACGTCCATCCTGCTCAACATGCCGGGGGAGGCGTCGTCCGTTGTCACCTGCCTTGATGGTCACCAGATGGCGCGCAAGGGCCAAGCCGGCGCGGCGCTTGCCATCGCCGCACTCGGTTCGTTCTTTGCAGGTACCGTCGCGACGATCCTGGTGGCGGCAGTGTCGATTCCACTGTCCGAAGTGGCGCTGAAATTCGGTCCTGCCGAATATTTTTCACTGATGGTACTGGGCCTGATCGGCGCGGTCGTGCTGGCGCAGGGGTCGCTGATCAAGGCGATCGCGATGATCATCACCGGATTGTTGCTGGGCATTGTAGGCACCGACGTCAATTCCGGTGCGGCTCGCTTTGCGTTCGGCATCCCCGAGCTCACGGACGGCATCGGCGTCGTCGTGGTGGCGATGGGACTGTTCGGCTTTGCGGAAATCATCACCAACCTCGAGTCGACGGAAAAGCGTGAGCTGGTCACAAGCAAAGTCAAGGGACTGTGGTTGACCAAAGAACAATTCAGAGCGGCCTGGCCCGCCGTACTGCGTGGTACCGGCATTGGCTCGGTGCTGGGAATCCTGCCCGGTGGCGGCGCCATGCTGTCGTCGTTCGCGTCCTACTCGGTGGAAAAGAAAATCTCGAAGGATCCGTCGCAGTTTGGCAAAGGTGCGATTCAGGGTGTCGCAGGTCCCGAGTCCGCCAACAATGCGGGCGCGCAAACGTCGTTCATTCCACTGCTGACGCTTGGCATCCCGGAAAATGCGGTCATGGCGATGATGGTGGGTGCGATGACCATCCACAGCATTCAGCCGGGTCCACAGGTGATGACCTCCAATCCCGGACTGTTCTGGGGCCTGATCGCCTCGATGTGGGTCGGCAACGCGATGCTCGTCGTGCTCAACCTGCCGATGATCGGCATTTGGATCAAGCTGCTGACGGTGCCTTATCGCATCCTGTATCCGGCGATCCTGCTGTTCTGCGCGATCGGTGTCTACACCGTCAACAACACGAGCTTCGACGTGATGCAGACGGCCTTCTTCGGATTTATCGGCGTGCTGTTCGTCAAACTTGCGTGCGAGCCCGCGCCACTGTTGCTGGGCTTTGTACTCGGACCGATGATGGAAGAAAACCTGCGCCGGGCGATGTTGTTGTCGCGCGGTGATCCCACCACGTTCCTCACGCGACCGTTATCCGCGACGATGCTGGCCGCAGCAGTCTTGCTGATCCTGGTGATTGCATTGCCCAACATTCGCAGAAAGCGCCAGGAAGCCTTTCAGGAATGAGGGCTGCACACGCGGTGGCGCAGTAGAACGGAACGGCATGAAACATCCAAGGGGCCCAACGTCATCCAGAACGCTGGTGTGATGGCCGCATGACTATCAACGCACCCCCGCCGTTTGACTGGACGCTGCCTTACGCATCGCACCGCCAGCCGATCTTTGCGCGTAACGTTGTCGCCACCTCGCAGCCTCTTGCCACCCAGGCAGGCTTGTCGATGCTGGTACGCGGCGGCAACGCACTCGACGCCGCATTGGCCACTGCGATCACGCTCACGGTCGTCGAACCGTGCAGCAATGGTCTTGGCTCCGACCTGTTTGCGATTGTCTGGACCGGTCGCGAACTTGTCGGTCTGAATGCATCGGGTGTGGCACCCACCGGGTGGACACCAAAGCGTTTCGCCGGGCGCACGGCCATGCCCGAGCGGGGTTGGGACACCGTGACCATTCCCGGCGCCGTTGCCGGATGGCGCGCGTTGTCGCAGCGTTACGGAAAATTGCCTTTCGCCGATCTGTTCGGTCCCGCAATTCGTCATGCACGCGATGGCTACATGGTGTCGCCGGTGATCGCGAAAAAATGGGCTGCGGCGGTGCCGCACATGCCAACGGGTCTGGGTTGGCAGGATCACTTTCTGCCGCACGGACGCGCGCCGGCCATCGGCGAACGTTTTGCCAGCGCGACAATGGCGAAATCACTGGAGCTCATAGCACGCACCCATGGTGACGCGTTTTATCGCGGCGAGTTGGCGGCCGCGATGGTTCGCCATTCCCAAGGCGCGGGCGGAGCGCACACGCTGACGGATTTCGATGGCTATGCCGCCGATTGGGTCACACCGATCGCCTACAAATATCGCAACACCACCGTGCACCAGATCCCGCCCAACGGCCAAGGCATCGCCGTATTGATGGCGCTGGGCATCCTGCAGCATTTCGATGTTGCGGCGGCCCCGGTCGATGATCCGGCTACGCAGCACCTTGCGATCGAAGCAATGAAGCTCGCGTTTGCCGATGCGTATCGTCACGTTGGCGACGGGCGGGCGATGAAATTTTCGCCAGAAGCCCTGCTCGATCCCGACTATCTTGCCGAGCGCGCACGTCGCATCGACCCGCATCGCGCGCAGGTCTTCGGCCCCGGCGAACCGCCGCGCGGTGGTACCGTCTACTTGTGTGCGGCCGATCAGGACGGCATGATGGTGTCGCTGATCCAGTCGAATTACATGGGCTTCGGGTCGGGTATCGTGGTGCCGGGCACCGGCATCAGTCTGCAGAATCGCGGCTGCGCCTTTTCGCTCCAACCCGGCCACGTCAACGAAGTGGGCGGCGGCAAACGGCCGTACCACACGATCATCCCAGGTTTTCTCACGCGCGACGGCGCACCGCTGGCGGCATTCGGCGTGATGGGGGGGCCGATTCAGCCACCCGGTCACGTCCAGACGCTGATGCGTCTGCTCGACTTCGCCGCCAATCCGCAAGCCGCGCTCGACGCACCACGCTGGAAGGTCAACCCGGATCAGTCCGTCGACCTCGAAGGGTCCGCACCGCCAGCCTTGCGTGCCGGCCTGATCGCGATGGGGCACAAGCTCGAGTCGATACCGGATCCCTACATGGATTTCGGTGCCGGACAATTTATCGTGCGCGTGCCCGATGGCTACGTGGCGGCCTCCGACTCACGCCGCGATGGCCAGGCGTCGGGTTTCTAGCGCGGCTGAATTCGCGTCTACGGACCATCTGCTCAAGAACGCGTACCGGCCTTCAACACCGATAGCGGCTTGAGATCGGGAACGGCAATGCGCCGCCGTTCTGCGTCGATGGCGGTGAGTGGCACCGTCGCCGTCATCGTCGCGATGCTGCGCCGCGTAAGATCCTGATAGCTCTTGGTGCCTTCGATTTTCCACTCCAGCTCCTGATCGGTGAGTTCGCGGATCAGCTTGCCTGGAACGCCTGCCACCAGCATGCGCGGCGGCACTACAAAGCCGGCCTTGACGAAAGCCATTGCCGCCACCATCGCGGACTCGCCGATCACCGCGTTATCGTTGACGACGGCATTCATCCCGACCAGCGCATTGCGTTGCACGATGCAGCCGTGCAATACCGCACCGTGACCGATGTGCCCGTCTTCCTCAACGATCGTATCGGTGCCGGGAAAACCGTGCATCACGCACGTGTCCTGCACGTTGGCACCAGCACGCACTTCCAGACGACCGAAATCGCCTCGCAGACTGGCCAACGGGCCGATATAAACACCGGGACCGATGATGACGTCACCGATCAGCACCGCCGATGGATGCACGTACGCCGTGGGGTCGACCACCGGGGTGATGCCATCAATCGAATAAACGGTGAGTTTCATTGCCAACCTCCATTCAGCGAAGCCACGTGCGCGCATTGCGGAACATCCGCATCCACGGCGAGGCGTCCCCCCATCCTTCCGGATGCCACGACATCTGGACGCTGCGATGCACGCGCTCAGGATGCGGCATCAGAATCGTATAACGCCCATCAGCCGTCGTCAGACCTGTTATGCCTTGTGGGGATCCGTTGGGATTGTGCGGATACGCGTCGGTGGGCCGGCCACGATGATCGACATAGCGCAACGCCACCAACGGCTGCGCAGCAGCAAGCGCAGCGGCATCGATGAAGGCCGCATAGCCCTCACCGTGCGCCGTTGCCACCGGCAGGCGACTGCCTTCCATGCCGGTCAGGAAGAGCGAAGGCGACGGCATCACTTCGAGCATGGCCAATCGACCTTCAAATTGCTCGGAGCGATTGCGCAAAAAGCGCGGCCACGCCGACGCGCCGGGGACGAGATCACGCAGATTGCTCATCATCTGACAGCCGTTGCACACACCCAGCGCGAAGACATCGGTGCGCGCGAAAAACGCAGCGAAACCGTCGGCCAATCGCGGATTGAACCGTATCGACTTGGCCCAGCCTTCGCCTGCGCCCAATACGTCGCCAAACGAAAAGCCGCCACACGCCACAAAGGCTGAATAATCGGCCAGCGAGTGCCGCCCTTCGGCCAGGTCGCTCATGTGCACGTCGTACGCCGCAAAACCTGCGCGATCGAACGCAGCGGCCATTTCCACC
>JBDTTY010000192.1:0-5706 GCA_040007975.1 Betaproteobacteria bacterium
AATGTCGCAGGGCTTCACGCGCACATTGCCATCCGTTTTGCTGTTCGTGTTCTACGCCGCATCTTTTGCGCTGATGACGGTCGCGGTCAAGAAAATCGATGTCAGCGTGTCCTATGCCATCTGGTCCGGCGTGGGCACGACTGCCATCGCGCTGATCGGCGTATTCTGGTTTCGCGAATCGTTGACGATGATGCAAGTCGCGAGCATCGTTCTCATCGTCACCGGTGTGATCGGATTGCGAGTCGGCGCGTAACGGGCCGCCTTTGCTCGAGAAGGAGTCGTGATGGATCGTCGCACTTTTCTGGGTGCTTTCGCGGCAACGACATTGTCGTCGTGCGTGAGTGTCGGCGGAATGGCCGGCCCGCCGGTGCCGCCGCCGGCGTTTCGCGTGGGCGACCGCTGGGTCTACAACGCGCGTGACGGGTTCCGCGTCGCGGTGACATGGGAGGAGACCCACGAAGTGACCGCGGTCTCGCCTGCCGGGATCGACGTGCGAGTGGTGTTGCGCGGCGACACGATGAATGCTGTCCGCATGGAGCACCTGTTAGCCGCTGGCATGGTCGCCTCGGGCGCCGTGTTCAATCCGGAAGAAACGCGCAATTTCGTGCCTCCGATGGAGCGTTATCGCTTTCCGCTCACGTTTGGTGACCGCTGGACGCAGAACATGCAGAACTTCAATCCCGCCAACGGATTGCAATCGCAGATCAATCGCTTCGTGGAGGTCGGTGGCTATGAGCAGGTCACCACACCCGCCGGCACCTTCAGCGCCGTCCGCATGCGGACCTTGATGAGTGTGGACGAAAACAACCCGTTCCGCTGGCCGTTCCAGTGCAACTACCTGACCTGGTGGGCGCCGGACGTCGGCGCGATGGTGAAGGAGATCAAAACCGCGACCTATCGCGAGCGCGGCGACGGTCGCGAGGGCATCGACATTCGCGCGCAAAACACGACGGTGGAGTTGGCCTCGTTCTCGCGCGGCGGCTAGGCTGCGGCGACAGCGATCAGAGGCCCAGACGCTGCCAGATCGTCGTGGTCAACGACGCCGTGTTGAGCGTGTAGAAGTGCAGACCTGGGGCACCACCCTCGATCAGATCCGCGCAAAGGTCCGTGACCACATCGAGGCCGAAGGCACGCACCGACGCCGTATCGTCGCCGTAGCTTTCGAGTTTGCGTCGGATCCAGCGCGGAATCTCCGCACCGCACGCATCGGAAAAACGCGCGAGTCGACTGGAGCTGGCAATCGGCATGATGCCGGGCACGATTGGCAGGTCGAGTCCGCGCGCGCGGCAGGCGTCGACAAAATTCCAGTACGCATCCGTGTTGTAGAAATACTGCGTGATGGCCGAATTGGCTCCGGCCGCCACCTTGCGCTCGAAGTGCGCGAGATCGTCCGATGGGCTTCTCGCCTGCGGGTGATATTCCGGATACGCGGCGACGTCGATGTGAAACCACTCCCCCGTTTCCTCGCGGATGAACGCGACGAGATCGCTCGCGTAGCGAAACTCGCCCGCCTCGGCCATGCCGGACGGCAGATCACCGCGCAACGCGACCACATGGCGAATATCGTGCTTGCGATATTCCGCCAGCACCTCGCGCAACGATTCGCGCGTGCCGCCGATGCACGACAGGTGCGGCGCCGCGGGCACGCCATCGCTGCGAATTTCGAGCACGGTCGACAAGGTGCCTTCGCGCGTCGAACCGCCGGCGCCAAAGGTCACGGAGCAGAACGCAGGCCGCAATTGCGCCAGTTGCGCACGCGCCGCGCGCAACCTGGCCACACCTTCCGGCGTCTTGGGCGGAAAAAACTCCATACTGAAGGCGCGCTTCACGTCAGCCATGGCGCGACGCTGTCGGTCCTTGTTTGGGCATTAGCAGCGAAGACAGCACCCACGAGATGACGCTGTAGACGATGGCCCCGAACACGCCGGACCAGAATCCGCCCACGTGGAAGCCCGGCATGAATGAGCCAACGGCCCAGAACAGGAGCCCATTGATCACGAAGATGAAAAGGCCCAGCGTAAGCACCGTGACGGGCAGCGTGAGAATCACGAGCACCGGCCGGATCAATGTATTGATCAATCCCAGCACGATGGCCACGATCAACGCGGTCATGAACGTGTCGACGGTGATCGACTGGAAAATGTAGGGGAGTGCAATCAGCGCAATCGCGTTGATCAGCCAAGTGATGACAAGACGCATTAATTGCTCCTTGAAAAGAGCGCCATGACTACGCGGCGCCGGCCAGAAAGGGTTTCATGGCAGCGAAGAAGGTCGCGCTCACCGGTGCCGCCGTGCCGGATTCGACTGCCATTCGCGCCACCGCGCCCGAGAGCCATGGCGCTTCGAGGCGGTTGCCCGCCACCAGATCGTTCAACATCGACGAGCGCATCACGGCCGGAAGTCCATCCGTAAACGTCATCTGCCGTGCGACATAGTCGCCCGCAAGCGGCACGCCGCGTGTGCGGCCCAGCGTCCATGCCTCGCGCATTGCCGCTTCGAGTGCCGCACGCAGATCCGGATCCGCGCGAACCACACCAATGGGTTGCCGCGCCATCGCCGTGACCCCGGACATCGCCGCCAGAAAACAAAACTTGTCCCACAATGCGCGGCGGATGTCGACGGAGAGTTCGGCGTCAATATTTGCCGCCACACATGCATCGCGAAACGCCATTGCCCCATGCGCTGCAGCGTGGCCGGGCCGGCCCAAGGCGCTCGCGCCCACGGGAGGAGGCAGCGCATCACGCCCCGTCGGGGGGATCGTTTCCACAGCGTCGAACGGGCCGACCACCAGCCGCGCCATCGTACCTGTGTGCGCAATCACGCCCAACTCGCGAATGGTGGCGGCGATGTACGCAACGCCACCGATCACGCGCTCTGGTCCCAGCACGCGCTGGAGAATTTCGGGCGCCTCCACTCCATTCTGAAACGGAATGACGACGCCGCCTGTGGCAACGAGCGGCGCAATGGCCAGCGCTGAGGTCTCGACATCCCACAATTTCACGCACAGCATCACGGCATCACAGGGCGCCACTTGCGACACGTCGTCGGTAAACGTCGCATTGCGGATCGACGCATTGCCGAGCCCGCTTTCAAGCAGCAGCCCACGTTCGCGCAACGCGGCCAAATGTCGGCCGCGTGCGACGAAGACGACATCGTTGCCTGCCTGTGCAAGGCGGCCGCCGAAATATCCCCCGACGCCACCCGCTCCGATCACCGCGATTCGCATTCACCCTCTCCGTCTATCGTACGCTGCCACACCATCCGCAGGCGAGGCTTCAGCCTCGCCTGCCGTTACGCGCAATTCCGTTCAATAGCGATACGAGTCCGCCTTGTATGGTCCGTCCTTGCGCACGCCGATGTACGTCGCCTGCTTGTCGGTCAGAGGCGTCAGCATCGCGCCCAGTTTCGACAACTGCAATCGCGCCACTTTTTCGTCGAGATGTTTCGGCAGCACGTAGACACCCACCGGATATTGCTTGCCGCCGGTGCGCGCATCGGCCCACAACTCGATCTGCGCCATCACCTGATTGGCAAACGAGGAGCTCATCACGTAGGACGGATGACCCGTGCCGCAGCCCAGATTCACGAGGCGACCTTGGGCGAGCAGGATGATGCGCTTGCCGTCGGGGAAGATCACATGGTCGACTTGCGGCTTGATGTTTTCCCACGTGCACGCTTCGAGCGCCGCGACTTCGATCTCGTTGTCGAAGTGGCCGATGTTGCAGACGATCGCCTGATTCTTCATCCGCTTCATGTGGTCGAACGTGATGATGTCGATGTTACCGGTGGCGGTGACGAAGATGTCCGCCTTGTCGGCGGCGTAATCCATCGTGACGATCCGATAGCCTTCCATAGCCGCCTGCAATGCACAGATCGGATCGATCTCGGTGATCCACACCTGCGCCGACAACGCCCGTAGCGCCTGTGCAGAACCCTTGCCCACGTCGCCGTAACCGGCAACCACCGCGACTTTCCCGGCGATCATCACATCGGTGGCGCGCTTGATGCCATCGACCAGCGACTCGCGGCAACCATACAGATTGTCGAACTTGGACTTGGTGACCGAATCGTTGACATTGATGGCGGGAAAGCCGAGCTTGCCTTCCTGATGCATCGTGTACAGCCGCTTGACACCGGTGGTCGTTTCTTCCGTCACGCCCTTGATACTGGCCTTGATGCGCGAATAGAACGTGGGATCCTTGGCCAGTTGCGCCTTGATCGACGCAAACAACGCGCGCTCTTCCTCGTTGGTCGGGTGCGCGATGCACGATTGATCAGTTTCCGCCTGCGTGCCGAGATGGACCAGCAGCGTGGCGTCGCCACCGTCATCCAGAATCATGTTGGGGCCCTCGCCATTGGGCCAGTCGAAGATGCGATGCGTGTAATCCCAGTATTCGTCCAGGGATTCGCCCTTGAAGGCGAACACGGGCGTGCCGCCGACAGCGATCGCCGCGGCCGCATGGTCCTGCGTCGAATAGATGTTGCACGACGCCCAACGCACGTCGGCGCCCAATGCCTGCAGTGTCTCGATCAGCACCGCGGTCTGGATCGTCATATGCAGCGAGCCGGCCACGCGTGCTCCACGCAGCGGATGCAGCGGGGCAAATTCATCGCGCAAGGCCATGAGGCCCGGCATTTCCGTCTCGGCGATTGCGATTTCCTTGCGGCCCCATGCAGCGAGCGCCAGGTCGGCGACTTTGAAGTCGGTAAATTTCTTGGTATCGGTTGCAGCGTTCATCGGTCACTCCTTGTCGAGCGACACCGATGCAGGGACTTGGACGGTCAGCAGCGTCTCGTCAGCCCGCGCATGGGTCGCGGTTCAACGAGCGCAGTTGCCAAAGTGGGGAAATGCGCCGAGCCTGGCCCGCTTGCTTGCGGGTTGCAACGCTCCTCGGCCACTCAGCCGCGAATTGTACATCAACCCGATTGGCCGGCCGACTGGACGCTGATGGGGCGCCGCCCACTGCCGTAGGTACGGTGATGCACTTCCGTAGGCGTGTTTCAGTCCCGCGCGACGGCTCGTCAGCGCTGTTCGGGTTCGGCACTCATCAGCGCGTTGGTCAGGCTCGACTCGCGCTTGTAAAAGCCCTCGGTGTGAAACGTTTCCGGCAGCTTGAAATGTTCGTAATCCAGATGATGCAGAAATTCGTGGACCAACGTGCGCAGGAATGACTTGAATGCGACGACCTGTTTGCGTTGCGCCGTGCGCATCCACACGGAGATACGCGCCACCGGAATTTCTTCGTCGGGTTCGTACAGTCCGTGCAGTTCGCCGTCGACATCGGAAGGTCGTGCGGCCAGCACGCGGACATCCACATCCGGCACGGCAAATCCGACTACGAGCGCGTTGATCAACGCTTGCGCGTCCTTTTGCACGGTAGGTCGATGTGCTCGCATCAGTCCGTCGCGAATACCGAGCACGCGGCCGCCGACGTCGACTCCGGGCGGCATCTCGAGCGTCGCAATGGCATCGCTCTGCCGATAGATTTCCTTGCGCGCCGGCGACAGCATGTCGTAGTAGGCAAAGACCATGGCGGGATTATGGCACCCGCGGCGGGGCAATAGACAAGTGCAGGACCGGACTGGCCCGGCGGCAACGCGTGAGGACGAACCGAAACGTCACAGCTCGCAAGCTGCTCCGCTATGCGCTGCGATTGCGAAGGGCACACTGCGGCGAGGGCGGTTTGCAGACGCGGCTTGCCTTCG
>JBDTTY010000193.1:0-5698 GCA_040007975.1 Betaproteobacteria bacterium
ATTCATGCAATGCCATGGCGAGAGCTTCCTGTGCAAAACCGGGATGGGTGGATTGACAGAACTATGCCTGTGACCATCGCCAATGACCAGTCGACCATCGCGGGGCGCATGAATGCCAGCTCCCGGCCCTCGAAGAGCGCCAGCGTTTCCCGCGCCAGCATGGTCCAGTTGCGCGCACAATCCGGCGATCATTCGCACCGGCAATCGTGGCCAACGCTTCCGCGCAGTTCAAGGTGGTCACCAAGGGCGTGGGTGCCGCGCTGGCATGGCCCGCCCTGCTGCGTCGACTCGATCGCGACGATCCGGGTTACCGCAACTGACGCCATTCAGTCGGCCCAATACGCCGACTGCCCCGCGCAATTTTTTGTGCGGTCGGTCCCCGCGCACGCGCCTTGATGCGTCGCATCGTGCTAGCGTGCCGCCCATGCGTCTCCCATTTCCCAATCTTCTCGCCACCAAGAACGGCCGACTCTGCGCGTTCTTTCTGCTCTACGTCACCGAAGGCATTCCGCTCGGCTTTACGGCGGTGGCGATCGCCACGCAGATGCGACGCCAAGGCCTGGGGCCTGCGGCCATCGGCGCCTTTGTCGCGTCGCTCTACCTTCCGTGGGCCTTCAAATGGATGGCGGGACCATTCGTCGACACCTTTTCGTCAAATCGCTTTGGGCGCCGGCGCCTGTGGATCCTGCTGATGCAGGTCGGCATGATGGTGACGCTGGTGGCCGCCATGCCGATCAACATCTCGACAGAGCTCGGACTGCTGACGGCGATCATCCTGCTGCACAACGCGTTTGCCGCCACGCAGGATGTGGCGATCGACGCGCTGGCCGTCAGCGTGCTGCCGGAACACGAGCGCGGCATCGCCAATGGCTTCATGTTTGCCGGCGCTTCGATTGGCCAGGCCATCGGCGGCGCGGGCGTGCTGTTCCTGATGGCCGTCGTGTCGTTCCAGACTACGTACCTCTTTGTCGTCGGTTCGATTCTGCTGGTCACGCTGTTGGTCGTGCTGCCATTGCAGGAGCCGCCGGGGCCGACGCGCGTGCCGTCCGCGAATGGCGCCCTGTCCGCGGTCGGTCGTGATCTCGCGCTGTTCGTACGCGACGCCTGGCGGGCGTTCACCGGTTCACGTGCTGCATTGGTCGGCGTCTTCGTCTCGCTGTTGCCGTTTGGTGCGTATGCGCTGAGTCTCGCGCTGCAGTCCAATCTCGCCGTTGAACTGGGCATGGACGACAACGCGATCGCGCAACTCAATCTGGTATCGACGATCGTGTTCGCGTTTGCGTGCGTCGGCGGCGGCTGGCTGTCGGATCGTTTCGGGCGACGGAAAATGCTGACGCTATTCGTATTCCTGACCGTGATCCCTACGCTTTGGCTGGCGTGGACAATGCAGGAGGCGCAATGGATCATGCCAGTCGACGTGTCGGTGGCCAATCGTCCTCTCGCATCATCGGCGCTCGTCAATACGTTCTGGGCCGCCACCATCGCGTTCAATGTGTTTCAAGGGTTGTACTACGGCGTGCGTTCCGCGCTCTTCATGGATGTGACGACGCGGGCCGTGGCGGCTACCCAGTTCACCGCCTACATGGCGATGGCCAATCTCGCGATCAGCTACACGTCGTGGTGGCAGGGACTGTCCATCGTGCGCTGGGGGTACCCGGTCACGCTCGGGCTCGACGCCGCTGTCGGGCTGGTGGTGCTGGTATTCCTGCCGCTGATGAAGCCCACCGCAGGATCGCGCAAGCCTTTCGTCGACGCAGCGGGCCGCCGCATCAACTAGGGCCTGTTGAGACGATCGAGTTTCGCCGCGTACAGGTCGTGGTCGCGGTGGGTCGTGCTGCTTTTCATCGCGATGGTCAGGTGCGTTCGCGCCGGTTCGAATTCGCCCAGGTTGTAATACGCGAGAGCCAGCCAGAAATGAAACTCGTGGTAGTCCGGCGCACGGGCCACTTCCATGGCAAACGCATCCCGGGCCGCGCGCGCATTGCCATCCTGCATCGCTGCCAATCCGCGGTTGAAGTGGCTGAACGCGGGCTCCGGATCGATCTGCTGCAGCCTAACGGCGAGTCGTTGCGCGTCCTGCGCCCGACCAAGGTCGTGCAGCACCAAAACCTGATTCGACATCGCTTGCGTATACGAGGGTTCGCGCTCGAGAACATGGGCGAGAATGGATTCCGCTTCTCGCGGATTGCCGTGCCGCCGATAGATGGCGCCAAGCGTGTTGTACGGCATCAGCAGGTCCGGCGACTGGGTGATGGCCTCGCGCGCCCACCAGTAGGCATTGTCGATCTCGCCCCGCGTCAGCGCTTCCACGGCCCGATTGTTCATGTACATCGACACGATGGCGTCTTCGCCAATCGCACGCGTGCGCATGCTGCGCATGTCCGCTGGTGGCAGAAAATCGATGGTCATGCCATCGCTTTCAGCGGGTTTGTTGCCGACACGCACGCCGTAGCCACTGACATCGGTTGCGCGCCGACCGAGCGTCAAGTTGACGTGACCGATGGCGAGATAGATATCGCCGCTGCGCGACCACGTATCGTCAACCACTACTTTTTGATACTCGACGGCGAGGCCGAGCTCCTTGGCAAAGGCGGCCGTCATGATCACCAGCGACAGACAATTGCCCGAGCGCGCGGCAAATGCCTGCGCCGCATTGCGCGTGCTTTCGGTGTCGTATTGCAGCTTTAATTCACCGGAGTTGTAGAGCGCGTCCACCAGTGCGCGTTGGCGACCCTTGACGCGCATCGGCCGCGCTATTTCGTCGTCGAGATAGCGCAACATTTCGGCGCTGAGCGCGAAGACCTGCCGCGCGTCGATCTGATCCGTGGGCGGTTGAAACAGCGAATCGCGGAAAAACTGTTCTGCATGTCGATCCACCGGTGCAATCGCGCACCCGGCGAGCGTCACCACCACCAGCAGCAGCGTAGCCAGGTTCTTCATCGAGCACCTCGATGTGACGGACGAGCCTCGAAACATTCTAGTCCCGAATCCCCGGATGCGAGCAATGGCGTGCCGGCAAACCCATCTATACGCCTCCCGCAATCGATGCCCCCGGATCACCACGGATGGCGAACCGGTAGACAGTGACACAAGGCCACGCCATTGGTTATACTTATCGGTTCCCCTCAAATCGGCCGCACCCGCCATAAGCGCGTGCCGCTTCGCATTGGCGACCACCCATGTTCGCATTCTTCGAAACGCGCGTCCGTCCCACCGAATTGCCACTCGGCGCGCCGCCGCCAGGCCTGATGGCGTTCTACTGGCACTTCATCCGCCAGACACGCAGCCTGTACGTCGCGATGTTCATCACCGGCCTCGTTGTCGCGCTGATCGATACGGTGGTACCTGTATTTATCGGCAAGCTGGTTACGCTGATGGACACGAGCGACCGGGCAGCCGCATTCAGCGCTGCGCTGCCGATGCTGCTGGGCATGGCCGCGCTGGTGCTGTTTGGACGCCCGTTGGCACTGCTGGCCGATAGCCTCGTGCGCAACAATGCCGTACTGCCGGGTGTGACCAGTCTCATCCGTTGGCAAAGTCATTGGCACGTCGTGCGACAAAGTTGGCCGTTTTTTCAGAATGATTTTGCCGGTCGCATCGCCAACCGCGTCATGCAAACCAGCAATGCGCTCCGCGAATCCGTGGTCTCCAGCATTCGCGCGATCTGGTACATCGGCATCTACGGCATCAGCACGCTGGTACTGATGGCCTTTGCCGATTGGCGACTGGCGATTCCGACCGCGCTGTGGTTTGCCGGCTACTTTTTCTTTCTGCGCCATTTCGTTCCCAGGATGCGGGACTTGGCGCGCTCCAGTTCGGAATTACGCTCGCTGGTGATGGGGCGCGTGGTGGACAGCTACACCAACATCCTCACCGTGAAGCTGTTTGCGCGCGCCCGCGACGAGGATGCCTATGTGCGCGAAGTGATCGATGATCACACCGGCGCCATCGCCGCCCATATGCGTCTCATCACGCGTTTCATGGCCGTGCTGTCCACGATGAATGCGTTGCTTCTGGTCGGCACCGCTGGCATCGGCATCACGCTGTGGGCGCAAGGACATGTCAGCGCCGGCGTGGTCGCCACGGCGTTGCCGCTGGCATGGCAGATCTCCAACGTGGCCGGCTGGGTCAGCTGGGAAGTCACTGGCATCTTCGAGAACATCGGCGTCGTGCAGGAAGGCATGGAGACAATTGCAGTGCCGCACGCACTGACCGATCGCGCGGATGCGCGCGAGCTCGAGGTGCCCCATGGCGAGATCCGCATCGAACACCTGACATTCACCTATGGCCGCACGGACGGGCGACGGGTGCTGGACGATCTCAACGTCGTGATCAAGCCGGGCGAGCGTGTAGGCCTCGTCGGCCGTTCGGGCGCCGGCAAATCGACGCTGGTCAATCTGCTGCTGCGCTTTCACGATCTCGAACAGGGGAGCATCCGCATCGACGGCCAGGATATCCGTTTCGTCACGCAGGAAAGCCTACGTGCGGCCATCGGCATGGTCACGCAGGACACCTCGCTGCTGCATCGCTCGATCGCCGCCAACATCGCGTACGGTCATCCGGGCGCCACCGCCGCCGAGGTCGAGGCCGCTGCGCGCAAAGCGCAGGCGCACGAATTCATTCTGGATCTGCAGGACTGGAAAGGACGCATCGGCTACGACGCGCACGTCGGTGAGCGAGGCGTCAAGTTGTCCGGCGGGCAGCGGCAACGCGTCGCGATCGCTCGCGTGGTGCTCAAGGATGCGCCGATTCTGGTGCTGGACGAGGCCACGTCCGCGTTGGACAGTGAAGTGGAATTGGCGATTCAGGATCAGCTACTCGGATTGATGGAAGGCAAGACGGTAATCGCGATTGCGCATCGGCTGTCCACCATCGCGCGCATGGACCGGCTGATCGTGCTGGAGCAGGGTCGCATCGTCGAGGAAGGTTCGCACGACGAACTACTGCGGTCGAATGGTCAGTACGCGATGCTGTGGAAGCATCAGTCCGGCGGCTTCCTGCCCCACGAGGTTGCGGACGATGACGTCATCATCGAAGAAGAGGGCCCCGTCGACGAGATGCGTGCCGCCGAGCAACCGGAGCCCAACACCAACGACGAGCCGATGCCCGCGCGAACGTGATTTCGCTGCGTCGAACCGAATATCGTAGGCGAGGCTTCAGCTTCGCCCCGAACACGCCGCTGCATGCGAGGCTGAAGCCTCGCCTACGGGATCGTGCACACTTAACCCGGGCACACGGCCCCGGTCCTGATCCACGCGTCGAGCAGCGCGCCAACCTGCTGTTGCGTGCCCGGCGCCGCCTCGCGTCCAAAGCCTGGCGCCCATGCCCATCCGACCAGCGAGTCGGTGGCGATGTGTTCGTGGATCTGCGCCAGCGTTCGATTGCCATTGCGCGCGGGATCCTTGATCTGTGCGCAAATCTGCGCCAGCGACTTGCCTTGCCACGCCATCGACAACGGCGCGAGATGCCAATGCGGGTGACCGGGCATGCCGGCCGCTTCAAAGTTGGTGCCTTGATGGCACGTCGCACAGCGCAATGACGTCGTCCCGAAGCCGTCGGCGCCACGTGCGACCGGCGGCTGATGCGCTCGACGATTATTCAACTCGCCCTGCAGCGGGCGATCGCCGACCGGATGGCAATTGACACAGCGCGGATGCGTCAGCACCTTGCCGATTTCGCCGAACAAGGCGGCCGACCG
>JBDTTY010000194.1:0-5657 GCA_040007975.1 Betaproteobacteria bacterium
CGTCTCGCCATCATTCAGCGTCTCCGCCAGCATCTGGTTGCGCAGCGTTGGATCAATCATCGGGTGGGGGCGACCGACGGTATACTCGTCGTCGCCCAAGTCGAGCAGAACGTGCGCCTCGGCCGTCGCGGCGGCCGGCTTTCCGATTCCCGGAATGGGCACGTTCGAGGCGACCACGAGACCGGCGCGGCGGCAGAAGACCTGCGCCTCGGCGCACATCGTCCCGCCGGAGAAAAGCCCCTTGACCTTGTTGCGCCCGTGCGCAACGCGCGTTGCGAGATCGGCGGCGACCGGCGGCTGCCCGGACCATGCGATGCGTTTGCCGCCCAGCGCGTTTTCCGCGGTAGTGCGCAGGTCGGATGACAACGTCGCATTGGGCGGCATATTCATGTCGTCGACGCCGATGAAGCAAATCGAAAATTGCTTCTTGCTCTGAGCGATGCGATCCAGCACCAGCTTTGCCACCGACGCTTCCGGCGGCTTGGAGATGAGCACGATCTGCTTGGTGCCGGGATCGCGATCGAGTGCGTCGATCGCCATCTGTGTGGTGATGCCGCCAACCGCCGCCTTGAGATCGCGTCCACCCACGCCAATTGCGTGAGATACGCCACGTCCGTTGCGGGCGATCAGTGTCGAGACTTCCTGCAGACCGGTACCCGATGCGCCGACGATCCCAATGTCGCCGCGCGCGATCACGTTGGCAAACGCCAGCGGCACGCCGCCGATGATGGCAGTGCCGCAGTCTGGCCCCATCATCAGCAATCCGCGCTCCCTTGCCATTGTTTTCAATTCGACCTCGTCAGCGATGGAAACGTTGTCGCTGAACATCATGACGTGCAGGCCCTTTTGCAGTGCCCTGCGCGCTTCCGCCGCGGCGAACTCACCGGGCACCGAAATCAGTGCGAGATTGGCGCCCGGCAATTGGTCGAGCGCCGTGTCGAGCGACTTCGGACTCCATTGATCAGATCCGCGGTCAGCCGCAGCCGGTGCCTCGAGCAGCTGCTCGGCCGCTTTCACGGCGGCGACTGCGTTGGCTGCGGTATCAGCCTTGACCGCGAATATCAGGTCATTAGCGCTGGCGCCTTCACCATCGACATTGAGCAATCCGGCATCGAGCATCAGCTTCTTGTTGGTGGTCGAACCGATCATCAGGGCTGCCGTCGAGACGCCCGGCAACGCGCTGACGGAGCGTGATACGCGCATCAGCGCGACCGAGTCGCGGTAGAAGGTGCGGCGGATCTGGTTGACGAGCGCATCCATGTCAGTTGACTCCATTCAGTTCGGCGAACTTGATGAACGCCTGTTCGAAGCATGTAAGCGGGGGATTGACGATGCCGGCGCCGATCTGGCCGCGCCCTGGAAGTTTGTTGGTGATCGCCGTATTGATGACAGGAAGCAGGCCTGTCGACAGCACCTTGCGGATGTCAATGCCGGTAGGCACACCCATCATGTTGAGGGTAGGCAGCGCCCATTGCGGATTGGCGCCGACCGTGATCTCCGACATGCTCTTGGTGTAGCCGATTGCATCGGCGAGCGATCCAGCGCCGATGAAGCCCACGACCGCGGGAGATGCCGCCATGGCGAATCCGCCAAGGCCAACGGTTTCGGTGATGCAAGAGTCGCCGATGTCCGGATTGCCATCTGCCTCGGTAAAGCCGGCGAACAAAAGTCCGCGTGCCATTTGTGCCGGCCCCACGAACCACTGGTCTCCTGTAGCGCTGACACGAATGCCAAAATCAGTGCCGTTGCGAGCCATCGTCGTCACCACGGTCGAATACTCGATGCCAGCGGCGGGGGCGATCGTCGCCTTCGCCATCGCCATCACAATGTTGAGGAAGAACATATCGTTTCCCGACATGAAGCGCAGGATGCGAGGAAGATCCTGTCGCGCAGTATCGGCGAGGTCGCCCGCCAGCTCGCGCAGGATCAGGCTCGAGCATGCGGCGTTGCGCATATGCATTTCGTCGCCCATTGCCAGCCCGCGCGAAATGATGTTTTTCAGCGGCACGCCGTTGCGATGGCGTATTGCCGCGCCCAGTGCAGGGCCGGCGATAGTCGCGATCCAGCGTAGTCGATCGATCACTTCGGCGTCGTTGCCGCCGAAACGCATGACATTGCCCATGCCTTCGTTGACCGTGCAGAAGGCGCGATTGCCGAAGGTGCGGTTCTCGACGACAAGAACAGCCATGTTGCGAGTCGTTATCCCCGTCATGGGACCGACCGCGTCATAGTGGTGATTGGGCTCGAAACGGATTTCGCCCGACCCTGCGAGTGCCGTCGCTTCGTCGAGACCCTTGGCCCAACCCTCGAACACGATCGCGCCGGCGACGGCGCCCCGCATGGGCCCGCACATCCGACTCCATTCGATCGGCGGACCGGCGTGCAGTATCGTGCGGTCGGGCAAATGCGCAATGGCGTCGCGTGCGAGCTGCACGTCGACCAGCACCGGCTCCGCCGCAAGGATTCTCCTGTGAGCCTCCTGATTCGCAGCGGTGATCCTGTCGCTCAGTGTCGCTGTCGCAGACATCTCAACCCCCCAGCTTCGCCAGAAGACTGGCAATCCTGGGATCAGTGACCGCAGGCGGTGACCACTGCACATGAACCACGGGCACCTTGCAGCTTTCAAGGTCGCGCGTGAACTCGCGCAGGCCGATATTGATCACTCGAACTTCGGATTGCAGCAGCTTGTCCGTTTCCATGCGTTGCTCCTCTCGCTCCATCGCACCCGGTGGTGGGTCCGGCGCCTCATCCCGTGGCATACGCGAATTCTCCCACGACGAAAATAGATCGCTCGCGCATCCGTTATTGTCGAGATAATATCATAAAGTGTCACGAATTTCGAAATTTATGCGATGACGTTCACTCGTCCACCGAGAGCGTGTGTCAAATATGATCTGAGCGGCCGGCGGCACTCGCAACGCATCGCGCCCAGCGGTGAGCATCGGATGCTTGTTCTTCGTTAAAATATAATAATTTCGAAAAAGCTTGACATCGTGGTTGATTAGGATAAATCTGACTGCTCGCGCGCCTAGTCGTTCGCGCCACGGCAGGAGATCGGGACGATCGATCAATCCGGCGATCGCGCCGGATTAGTCCACACGATGCCCCGTTGCGTGGAACGACGAGGCAAACGGCGTCACGCGCGGTCCAACATCCATCGACCGGTAGACCGCTGCTGAGAAACTGGAGGGGAAATGATGTCCATCCAAATCAAATCTTGGTGTGCGCTCTGGGTCGTCGGCCTTGTGTTTGTCTTTCAAGGCATCGCGATCGACAGCTTAAAAATGTGCGCTACTAGTCGTTCAGCGTTTCGCCCTAACTAGGAGACTTACATGTTCTTCAGCGAATGGATGGGTCTTGTTTGGATCGTTGGTACTATTTTTGTCTGCTTCTTGACTGTTGCAATCGGAATTATCATTGCCGAGTGGTTCGGCGGGGAGCATGCGGTCGCGTGGATTATCGGACTCCAGTGTGCGTTCCAGATTCTCATTGCATTCACATCCGCACAGTTTGTGGGACTCGTGCTCGGAGGTGTCACCTTCATTACCATCGCGGGTTCTCTCATCTACCCAACCATCGAACTCGGCGCCAATTACCTTAACGAATTCTATGGGCTGAAGGTGTCGCGTACCTCCGTCAATGCGCAAATGGTTTTCCGCATTCTTGCATCTCTGCTGCTGGTTTTCCTGTTCATCCTCCCGTTTCCTCCCGGCTTCGAAAAGAATAACGCCGACTTCCTTAGCCTCAAC
Source organism: Betaproteobacteria bacterium (assembly GCA_040007975.1). Taxonomy (GTDB): domain Bacteria; phylum Pseudomonadota; class Gammaproteobacteria; order Burkholderiales; family Casimicrobiaceae; genus VBCG01. The sequence continues at coordinate 3,750 of JBDTTY010000194.1, forward strand.
AAGATAGTTCCCCGGATAACCGGCGCCAGCATCATTGCGACCTGGGTAACGGGACTGGTCATGGTCTATGTATATGACCTGGTGCGGGGCTGGACCAAGGGCGAGAAGTTGTGGCTGCGATCGCTTTCTTCGAACATAACATCGATGATCGTGAATTCGATCCTGTTCGTGATTCTTGCATTTGCCGGCGTTTTGTCCGCTACCCTGATAGCCAACATGATCCTGATTCAGATCCTGTTCAAGTTCATTGATTCATTTCTCGAAGTTGGGTTCCTCTACGGCTTGCAAGCGTTGAAGGCTCGCGGGCTTCTTCAACGCCGTGGTGTGGTCCAACCCGCGACTCAGCCTCCGTCATTGTGATGTTTTACCAAACAGGCGCATGCCAATGAACACTACCCGAGATGCCGCCCGCCTGGAGGCCGCTGCGGATACCGTGCATTGGGGTTATTTCGATGCACGGCGTGCGCCTGTTCTTACCATCGACAGTGGCGAGCGGGTCATCATCTCGACGGTGACGGGCTCCCCCGAGCTGCTTCCGCCGCCGCCCTTCGAGTACCCGGCATCGTTGCTCGCGATTCATGCAGCAAACGGACCGCAGCGATTCTTCGGCCATATGTGCACGGGTCCCGTGGCAATACGCGGTGCCAAGGTCGGACAAACGCTGCAAGTCGACATCGAGAAAATCGAACCACACTACGACTGGGGGCACAACACCATCCGCCCGCTGTCGGGCGCGCTACCTGCGGACTTCACCGAGTCGCGGCTCGTCCACATCGCGCTTGATCGGGAGCGCCGCATGTGGCGCCTGCCGTGGGGCCAGGAAGTTCCGTTCAACCCGTTCTTCGGCGTGATGGTAGTTGCACCGCCACCGGCATGGGGCGTGTTGCCGACCCCACCGCCACGCAGAAATGGCGGCAATATCGACAACAAGGAACTCGTCGCTGGCACGACGTTGTACCTGCCGATCTTCAACGACGACGCGCTTTTCTCTGTCGGCGACGGTCATGGCGCCCAAGGCGATGGCGAAGTTTCCGTGAGCGCCGTGGAAACCGGACTCATCGGCACGTTCCGCCTGACAGTGCGCGACGACATCAAACTTGAATGGCCGCGCGCTGAAACACCGACGCACATGATCACAATGGCGTTCGATCCCGACCTCGACAATTGCGTGGTGATTGCGCTGCGGCAGATGCTCGATCTAGTCTGCGAACGCACCGGCATCGATCGCTACCAAGCCTATACGTTGCTGAGCCTGGTCGGCGATCTTCGTGTCACGCAGGTGGTGAACGGCAACAAGGGCATTCACATGATGGTCGACAAACGCTACCTCGCCAAGCCCTTACCCCAGCCCTCTCCCGCAAGCGTGTAAGAGGTCGTCGCCGGTTCGGCGATGTAGACGCGTTCCCTATTGCATCAGCGTCTTGTACCGCTGACTATGCGGATTCGCGTCCTCCGCGCCGAGGCGCCACTTCTTGTCATTTTCGTATTCGTGGAATTTTCCCTCGTAGAACGCCAACTTCGACTCTTCTTCGATGCCGAGGAGGTAGGTGGCGATGCGATCGAGGAACCAGCGATGGTATGAAATCATGATCGCCGAGCGCGGAAATTTGAGTAGCAGTCATTCCATTTACTTTCCTGCAGCACTGGTGATCGGCACCCTCGGAAGCACGAAGCAGGGGGAGTTCCGCAATGATCTGATTTCATCTACAGGAATTAATGGCAGAGAAGGCGTTTCGCGAAAATCGTTGCGTCACGTTCGCGGAGGACAGCGACGCGACCGGCGTTAACTGAGCGTCGTTGTCGAATATGGCGAATCACCGAGGCTTTAACACGACGACCGACAACCTGGATTGCCTTTACCGCTTCATTAAGTGTCAGCTTGGGTAGTTGGCCGCGTCGATTTGGATG
>JBDTTY010000195.1:0-5638 GCA_040007975.1 Betaproteobacteria bacterium
AGATTTCGCGGGACCGCGCAGGCGGCCCGCAAAATCGGCCAAGGTTTTGAATTCCGCCCTTGGCCACCAGATTTCGCGGGACCGCGCAGGCGGCCCGCAAAATCGGCCAAGGTTTTGAATTCCCTCCTTGGCCACTAACACCTGAACGGCGCCCCCAAACACGGGCGCCGTTTGCTTTTGTGCGGCCACCACGCAAAATACAGGAACAGGAGGACTCATGACGCCATTTGCCGAACTGAAAACTACGCTTTATACCGCGGTACTTTCGGACGTTCTCGACAGCATGGGCTACATGAATCAGGCCATGCGGCCCTATGTGCGCCCGCTCGATGATGCGTTGAAACTGATGGGTCGCGCGCGTACCGGCCTATGGATGAATGTCTACGCGGTTGCCGAGGGCGAAAATCCTTACGAACACGAAATCGCATTGATCGACGATCTCAAGCCCGGCGACGTCGCCGTCTTCGGTTGCGGCGGCCCAACGGAGCGTGTGGCGCCTTGGGGTGAATTGCTGTCCACGGCGGCCACGTGTCGGGGTGCGGAGGGCTGCGTCACCGACGGACTGGTGCGGGATGTTCGCCAAATTCGCGCCATGCACTTTCCGGTGTTTCACGGCGGCATCGGCCCGCTCGACTCGCGCGGTCGCGCCAAGATGGTCGCCATCGATGTGCCGACCGAGTGTGGCGGCGTGCGGGTTGCGGCAGGCGACGTCGTGTTCGGCGATGTCGACGGTGTCGTAATCATCCCTGCCGCAATCGCCGAAGAGGCCATCGGTCTTGCCGTCGCCAAAGTCTCGGCGGAGAACCGCACGCGCGACGCGCTGCTGCGTGGCGACCTCCTGGGTGATGTCTACGCCAAGTTCGGCGTCTTGTAACAGGCGTGGCGTACCCTATGACCACGCCTCGGAGGATTTCATGAAATCGACCACAAAAACCGACAACGCGCAGTCGGGTCGGCGCCTGTCCGAAATTGTCGCTCTAGTGCGGGCCAAAGTGGCTCCCGACCAGCAGGCTTTGCTCGAAACGTTTGTCGGCGACTACTTCGGACATGTTGATCCGGAAGACCTTGACACTCGTGCCGCCGCCGATCTTTATGGCGCGGCGCTGTCGCATTGGAATTTTGCGCGCAAGCGTGCACCAGGTCAGGCGCGGGTTCGAGTCTTCAATCCGACCATCGAGGAACACGGCTGGCAATCGACGCATACGATCATTGAAATCGTCAATGACGACATGCCGTTTCTTGTCGATTCGGTGACGATGGAAATCAACCGGCATGGCCTCACGTTGCATCTGATGAGCCATCCGATCATCGCGGTGAAGCGCGATGCCGCAGGCACGCTGACCGGACTGGCCAACGACGGTTCGCGGGAGTCCTTCATTCACGTCGAGGTCGACCGCATTCTTGATCCGGTGCAACTCGATGCGCTGGCGAAAGACATCGAGCGCGTGCTCGTCGATGTGCGACGCGCGGTCGACGACTGGGCGCCAATGCGTGATCGGATGACGGCAATCGCCGCCGAACTGGACACGCATCCGGCATCGATCCCCGCTACCGAGATGCAGGAAGGTCAGGCGTTCCTGCGCTGGCTGGCCGAAAATCACTTCACGTTACTGGGCTATCGGCAGCACGACCTCGTCGTGATCGACGGTCAGGACGCGCTGAAGATCGTGCCGGATTCAAGCCTTGGCGTACTGCGTGACGCCAACGCCAACAAAGTTTCGGCCAGCTTTGCGGCACTGCCGCCCAGCGTGCGAGCCTATGCGCGTCGGCCAGAGCTTCTTGTCATCACCAAATCCACCGCGCGCTCCACCGTGCATCGCCCGGGCTACCTCGACTACATCGCGGTCAAGCGCTTCGACGATGCAGGCAACGTGTGCGGCGAAGATCGGTTTCTCGGATTATTCACGTCGACGGCCTATAGCGCTGATCCGGCGGACATTCCACTGCTGCGACGCAAGACCGCCAACGTGGTCGCGGCATCCGGGGTGGCACCTGGCGGCCATGCGGCCAAGGCGTTGCGCAATATCCTCGTCAACTATCCGCGCGACGAGTTGTTTCAGATTTCCGAAGCGGATCTGCTGCGCATCGCAACCGGCATCCTGCAACTGGGTGAACGGCAACGCTTTCGCCTGTTTGTGCGACGCGACCCCTTCGAGCGCTTTTTGTCGTGCCTGATCTATGCGCCACGGGAAAATTACACGACCGAACTGCGCCAGAAGTGGCAAGCCATTTTGATGAAGGCGTTCAATGGCGCAAGCTCGGATTTCAACGTGTATCTGTCCGAGTCGCTCCTGGCGCGCATCCACATCACCGTGCGCACCATGCCCGGTTCCATCCCCGATTTTGATGTGCGTGATGTCGAGGCGCGGCTGATCGCGTCCGCGCGGCGTTGGAGCGACGATCTCAAGGCGGCACTGGTCGGTGAACTCGGTGAGGCGCGTGGCCTCGAGCGACTGCGGCAGTTTGCCGCCGCATTCCCGGCGGGGTATCGCGAAGAATATCCCGCGCGGGCAGCGGTGCCTGACATCGCAATGATGGCGGATCTGACCGCCGCCCAACCATTGGCCATGAATCTGTATCGTCCGTTGGAGGCGCCGCCCGGCACGCTGCGCTTCAAGATGTTCCATCGCGGTGAACCGGTGTCACTGTCGGACAGCTTGCCGATGCTCGAGCACATGGGCGTCAAGGTGCAGGACGAGCATCCGCACCGCATTGTGCCGGAGGGCATGCCGGCCATCGCGATGCACGATTTCGGACTGCTTACCACGCGCATGGATATCGAAACTGATGTCGATACGTTGCATCAGGTGTTCGAAGACGCTTTCGGCAAGATTTTCCGCGGCGAAGTCGAAAGTGACGACTTCAACCAGTTGGTCGTGACCGCCCGCATGCCCGCTGACGACATCGTGGTACTGCGTGCGTACGGCAAGTACATGCGGCAGATCGGCTTTGCCCTGTCGCAGCCATTCATCGAGTCCACTTTGGCCGCACATGCCGCGCTTGCGCGATTGCTGGTCGATCTGTTTCGCGCCCGCTTGGATCCGGAAGGCGGCAACGCGATTGGTGCACGGGCTGCGGAAGTGGAGCGCGCCATTGACGACGCACTTGAGCATGTCGAGAATTTGTCTGAAGACCGTGTGCTGCGCATGTATCTGGCACTGATCCTCGCCACTACGCGCACCAATTTCTGGCGGCGCGACGGGGCTGGAATGCGACGTAGTTTTCTCTCCTTCAAATTCGATCCATCCAAAGTCCCCGGTTTGCCCGAGCCAAAACCGATGTTCGAGATTTTTGTGTACTCGACGCGCTTTGAAGGGGTGCATCTGCGGGGTGGGCGTGTGGCACGCGGCGGTTTGCGGTGGTCAGATCGCCCGGAGGACTTTCGTACCGAGGTGCTCGGTCTCGTCAAGGCCCAAATGGTCAAGAACACCGTCATCGTGCCGGTGGGCTCCAAGGGTGGCTTTGTGTTGAAGCGCGCCCCTGCGATGAGCGATCGCGAGTCCTACATGAAGGAAGGGGTGGCCTGCTACAAGGACTATTTGCGCGGGCTGCTCGACATCACTGACAACCGCGTCGGCGACACGATCGTGCCGCCACCGCAGGTGAAGCGATACGATCCGGACGATCCGTATCTGGTCGTCGCCGCCGACAAGGGCACGGCCACGTTCTCGGACTACGCCAACGGCGTGAGCCGCGAATACGGGTTCTGGCTCGACGACGCCTTTGCGTCCGGCGGGTCGGCGGGCTATGACCACAAGGCGATGGGCATCACGGCCCGAGGCGCGTGGGAGTCGGTCAAACGCCACTTCCGCGAAATGGGTATCGATACGCAGACCACCGATTTTTCCGCGGTGGGTATCGGTGACATGTCCGGCGACGTGTTCGGCAACGGCATGCGGCTGTCGAAGCACATTCGCCTCGTTGCCGCGTTCGATCATCGGCACATCTTCTTCGATCCGGACCCGAACACCGCGACGAGTTTTGCCGAGCGCGACCGGCTCTTCAAGTTGCCGCGCTCGTCGTGGGCCGACTATGATGCAAAGCTGTTGAGTCAAGGTGGCGGCATTCACGCGCGCACCGCCAAGGCAATCGCGTTAACGCCGGAGGTGAAGGCCCTCCTTGCCGTCACGGTCGACTCGATGACGCCGACTGAGGTCGTCAACGCCATTCTGAAAGCGCCCGTTGATCTGCTTTACAACGGTGGCATCGGCACCTACGTCAAGGCGCACAGCCAGTCCAATGCCGAAGTGGGCGACCGTGCCAACGATGCGTTGCGTGTCGACGGCCGCGAATTGCGTTGCAAAGTGGTGGCCGAGGGGGGCAATCTCGGTTGTACGCAGCTCGGTCGCATCGAATACGCGCGTAATGGCGGTCGCATCTACACCGACGCCATCGACAATTCGGCAGGTGTTGACACGTCGGATCACGAAGTCAATATCAAGATTCTGTTGGGGCTCGCCGTCACCAATGGCGACCTGACTGAAAAACAGCGCAACGTGCAATTGGCGTCGATGACCGACGAGGTGGCCGCTCTGGTGTTGCGCGACAATTATTTTCAGACGCAGGTGTTGTCGATCACGGGGCGCATTGCGCCTGCATTGCTCGATGCGCAGGCGCGCTTCATCCAGTTTCTTGAAAAACAGGGCCGTCTCAATCGCTGGATCGAGTTCCTGCCATCCGATGAAGAGATTGCCGAGCGTCGCCGCGCAGGCGCCGGACTTACGGGCCCGGAGGCCGCCGTGGTGCTGGCCTACAGCAAGATCTGGCTCTACGACGAATTGCTGGCATCGACGCTTCCGGATGACGCATGGGTCGCCACTGCATTGGTGCGCTATTTCCCCAGTGCGCTGGCGAAGCAATACGTCGCCACGATGGCGCGGCATCCGTTGCAGCGCGAAATCATCTCGACGCATGTGATCAACAGCATGCTGAATCGCGTGGGCAGCACGTTTGTGCATCGATTGATGGAGACCACCGGCGCCAAACCGCATGAAATCGTCCGCGCCTATTTGCTGAGTCGCGAGATTTTCGGACTGGTGCCACTGTGGGCGGGTATCGAGGCGCTCGACAACAAGGTGGCGGATGCCGTGCAATCAGCAATGCTGATCGATGCAAGCACACAACTCGAACGCGCAACGACCTGGTTTCTTCGCTCGCGACGTCTGTCCGACGACATGGGGGCCACGATTGCGCACTTCCGGCCGGGCGTCGACGCGCTGGCGTCGCATGTTACGGGCTTGCTGGAAGCGACGGAGCGCGGACGTGTCGAGTCCGAAATCGCAGGGCTTGTGCAAGCCGGTGTGCCGCATGACCTCGCCATGCGCGTGATGACGTTCTCGGCACTGCTGGCGGCGTTGGACATCGCCGAAGTCTCCGGCGCCTCCAAAAAGCCTGTGGAAGCAGTTGCCGCGATCTACTTTGAATTGGGCAACCAGCTTGGCTTGCCGTGGCTGCGCGAACGCGTTGCCGCGCTTCCCGGCGGCGCGCATTGGCAGATTCTTGCCAAGAGTGCGATGCAGGATGATCTGGCCGGCTTGCAGCGTACGGTGACGCAGGAGGTAGCGACTGGCGCTGGTGGCGCAACGGCTACGGAGAAGATGATCGCCGCTTGGCAGGACCGCAATCGCCGACCGCTCGA
>JBDTTY010000196.1:0-5634 GCA_040007975.1 Betaproteobacteria bacterium
CGCGACAAGTGCGGCCAGGCCCTGCAGCAGGCGGCGCCTTTCAATTTGCGATGTTACGTCCGATGCATCCATGGGGCGTCTCTACGAAAAGTTAAAGCGGCATGCCGGCGGCCCTGGCGATGACTTCCGCCAGCGCCTGCGCCTGCGATTCGGCGAGCGTTGCGTCGCGCGCCTCGACCATCACCCGCAATACCGGTTCGGTGCCCGACGGTCGCAGCAATATGCGACCGGCATCCCCCAGCGCTTGCACCGCGTGTTGTTGCGCCTTGGTCACGGCAACATTGGTATGCCAGTCCCAGCCGCGACGTACCGGAACATTGATGAGCCGCTGCGGAAACATGGTCATGCCCGCTGTCGCCTGCGCCAACGTCTTGCCCTGTTCAAGCAGCGCACGCAGCACCGCAAGCGCTGCAACGATCGCGTCACCGGTCGTGTGTTTATCGAGACAGATGAGATGGCCGGAATTTTCGCCCCCCAGCATCCAGCCGCGCTCGCGCATCATTTCGAGTACGTGGCGATCGCCAACGTTGGCGCGTGCCAGCGCAATGTCTTCACGCGCCAGCGCCTGCTCGAAGCCGAGGTTGCTCATCAGCGTACCGACCACGCCTTCGGCACCGATGCCGCGACGGCGATAGTCGGTGGCGATCACATAGAGCAACTGATCACCATCGTAGAGTGTGCCGTCGCGATCGGCCATCACGATGCGATCGCCGTCGCCATCGAGAGCGATGCCGAAATCCGCACCATGCGCACGCACCTGCTCGACGAGATAGCGCGGATGCGTCGCACCGACGCGATCGTTGATGTTGGTGCCATTGGGCTCGACGCCCACGGCGACCACGTCGGCGCCGAGCTCGTGAAACACCTTGGGCGCGACCTGATAGCCGGCACCGTGCGCGCAGTCGACGACAATGCGAAGGCCCTTCAGATCAAGTTCGCCGGGAAAGGTGCCTTTGCAGAATTCGACGTAGCGGCCGGCGGCATCGTCGACCCGCCACGCCTTGCCCAGCGCCGACGACGCGGCACAAACAAGTGGCGCATTCATCTGCGTTTCGATTGCCATTTCGATGGCGTCGGGGAGCTTGGTGCCGGCCGCCGAAAAAAATTTGATGCCGTTGTCGTCGTAGGGATTGTGCGAGGCGCTGATCACAATGCCGGCCGCCAGTCGCAGTGCGCGCGTGAGATAGGCGATGCCCGGGGTCGGCAACGGTCCGCACAGGTACACGTCCACACCGGCGGCCGACAGCCCGGCTTCGAGTGCCGCCTCGAGCAGGTAGCCGGAGATGCGTGTGTCCTTGCCGATCAGGACGCCGGGGCGCTCACCGCGCTTCACGGAATCGGCAGCGGCCAATGTGCGGCCAGCGGCCCAACCCAATTTCAGCACCAGTTCCGGCGTGATGGGTGACTCCCCCACCCGCCCGCGAATGCCGTCAGTGCCGAAATATTGTCGTGTCATCCGCTACTCTTGTTGTCTGATTGCCTGCCACATCCTGAGCGCATCGACCGTGGCGCGGACATCATGCACGCGCACAATCGCGGCACCGCGTTCGACGGCAGCAACAGCTGCGGCAACACTGCCCGCCATCCGCTCCCCCGGCTTGCGCCCGGTGATCGTGCCGATCATGGCCTTGCGCGACAGTCCGGCCAACACCGGATAGCCACGACCGGCCAACACATCGAGATGCTTCAGCAAGGCAAGATTATGCGCCAACGACTTGCCGAAGCCGAAGCCCGGATCCAGCGCGATGCGGTTGCGCGCAATGCCGGCGCCTTCGCAAATCAACGCCCGTTCGATCAGAAAATCACGGACCTCGTTGACAACATCGACGTAGATCGGAGCATCCTGCATCGATCGCGGCTCGCCTTGCATATGCATCAGGCACACGGCGACGTTGCTGTCGGCGACCGATTCGAGCGCCCCATCCTGCTGCAACGCCCGAACGTCGTTGATCATCGCGGCACCTGCGGCAATGACCGCCCGCATCACCGTCGGCTTCATCGTGTCGACGCTCACCAGCACGCCCTCACGCGCCAGCGCCGCGACCACGGGCAGGATTCGATCGAGTTCGACGTGCTCGGGAACGAGATGCGCGCCTGGCCGCGTGGATTCTCCGCCCACGTCGATCAGATCGGCGCCATCCGCCAGCATGCCGTGGGCGTGCGCGAGTGCGCGTGCCGTGTCGGGGGTCGTGCCGCCCTCGGAGAATGAATCCGGCGTGACATTGAGGATGCCCATCACCTGGGGGCGTCGCAGGTCCAGCGTAAACGGACCACAGATGAGGTTCATAAACAAAGACGGGGCGCCACGCGCCCCGTTTCCTCTAGAAATTTTCTGGAGAAGTCTTCGCTTTCAAGCCGGCGAGGGCGCCGGATCCGGCGTAGGCGCCGCGCCGCCGCCGGACGGGGGGCCGGACGACGATTGTGTGGGCTTGGGCGGACGCACGGGACGTCCCGCCATGATGTCGGAGATCTGATCAGCGTCGATCGTTTCCAACTCGAGCAGCGCCCCGGCCATGACTTCGACCTTGTCGCGATTTTCCTCTAGCAGTTTGCGCGCGACAGCATATTGCTGATCGATGATCCGACGAATTTCCTGATCGACTTTTTGCATCGTCGATTCGGACACGTTCTTTTGCGTGGTCACCGAGCGACCCAGAAACACTTCGCCTTCGTTTTCGCCGTACACCATCGGACCCAGCGCATCGGACATGCCGTAGCGCGTGACCATGTTGCGGGCGATATCCGTGGCGCGCTCGAAGTCGTTGGATGCACCCGTGGTCATCTGATTCATGAAGATCTCTTCGGCAATGCGGCCACCGAACAGTACGGCGATCATGTTCAGCATGTGATTGCGGTCCATGCTGTAACGGTCGGCTTCGGGCAATTGCATCGTCACCCCCAATGCACGGCCACGCGGAATGATCGTGACCTTGTGCACCGGATCGGTCTTGGGCAGCAGCGTGGCAACGATCGCGTGGCCGGACTCGTGGTACGCCGTGTTGCGACGTTCCTCTTCCGGCATCACGATCGAGCGGCGCTCCGCACCCATGATGATCTTGTCCTTGGCGCGTTCGAAGTCGTGCATGTCGACCAGCCGCTTGGTCGAGCGCGCGGCAAACAGCGCTGCCTCGTTGACCAGGTTGGCAAGATCAGCCCCCGACATGCCGGGCGTACCCCGGGCGATGACATCTGCCTTGACGTCCGGCGCCATCGGCACCTTGCGCATGTGCACCAGCAGAATCTGCTCGCGACCACGAATATCCGGCAGCGGTACGATGACCTGGCGATCGAAGCGGCCCGGCCGCATCAGCGCCGGATCGAGTACGTCCGGGCGATTGGTGGCAGCGATCACGATCACACCCGCGTTGCCTTCGAAGCCGTCCATTTCGACCAGCAACTGGTTCAGTGTCTGCTCGCGCTCGTCGTTGCCACCGCCAAGACCGGCGCCACGCTGGCGACCCACGGCGTCGATTTCATCGATGAACACGATACAGGGCGCGTTCTTTTTCGCCTGCTCGAACATGTCGCGCACGCGCGCCGCACCCACGCCGACGAACATCTCGACGAAGTCGGAGCCGGAGATCGAGAAGAACGGCACCTTCGCCTCGCCGGCGATCGCCTTGGCGAGGAGCGTCTTGCCGGTGCCCGGCGAGCCGACCATCAGCACGCCGCGCGGGATGCGTCCGCCGAGCTTCTGGAACTTGGACGGATCGCGCAGGAAGTCGACGAGCTCGCCGACTTCTTCCTTGGCTTCATCCACGCCCGCGACGTCCGCGAACGTGACCTGGTTCTGGTTCTCGTCGAGCATGCGCGCGCGGCTCTTGCCGAACGAAAACGCGCCGCCGCGGCCACCGCCCTGCATCTGGCGCATGAAGAAGATCCACACGCCGATCAGCAGCAGCATCGGGAACCACGAGATGAAGATCTGCGCCAGAAACGACTGCTCCTCCTCCGGCTTGGCTTCGACCTTGACGCCGTACTTGACCAGGTCACCCACCATCCAGATGTCGCCGGGGCTGTACGTGGTAAAGCGCTTGTTGTCGTTGTTGGCCCACTTGATCGTGCGGCCCTCGACCGTGGCGGACGTGACCTTGCCGCTCTTGGCCGCATCCATGAACTCGGAATAGGGGACGGAGTCGCGATTGGTCTGGCGCGAGTCGAATTGCTTGACGACGGTAAGCACCACCAGCCCGATCACGAGCCAGATGCCGATGTTCTTGAGCAGATTATTCAAGCCACACTCCTTGAGGCATCGCCGCAGGGTTGAATCCCGCGCCAATGCCGTACCTCCAAAACCCCGGGGCCGTACGCCTTGCGGGGGACCTCAATTTTAGCCGCGAACCCGCGACCCAAGTACGTTGGACAGCAAAAACCAAGCAGGATTCAAGCCAAATTCAAAAATTTGTGGCTAAAACTGCTCAAAACTACATTCAATTCGCCTCGATCCCGAACCCGTTCATCGGTGAAATCGCTTGCCGACCAGGAACGTTTCCCGGCTCCGGTCCCGGGACGACTTGGGTTTGCGGACGTAGACCTTGTCAAAATGAGCACCGATCGCCCGTTGATACTCGGGCAACCCGGACCCCTGAAACACCTTGACCAACAGATCACCGCCCTCCCGCAGATGCGACATCGCGAATTCCAGCGCCAGATCGCCCAGATGGATGCTGCGAGCCTGATCGACAGGGTCAATGCCCGAAAGATTGGGTGCCATGTCCGATACCACAAGGTCGACGGGCCGCCCGTTGAGTGCGGTTTCGAGCGCGGCCACACCGTCGTCTTCACGAAAATCGCCCTGAATGAAGGTGACGCCCGCGATTGCGTCCATCGGCAGCAGGTCGATCGCCACGATGATGCCGGAAGGGCCCAGGCGCTCGCGCAGTACCTGCGACCAGCTGCCGGGCGCGGCGCCCAGGTCCACGACGGTCATGCCGGGCTTCAGCAACTGATCGCGTTCCGCAATTTCCAGCAACTTGAACGCGGCCCGCGACCGGAAACCCCGTCGGGTCGCTTCCTGGACGTAGGGATCATTGACGTGGTCGTGCATCCACGCCTTCACGGACTTGTTTTTCTTGCCGGAGGAATTGAGTAGTTTGGCCATGTGCAAGGTATCGGAGTCTGACCCTAATTTACCAGCGGAGCGTCGGGCTCGCGTAAACTTGCGCCGATGAACCCTCTTACGCCCGCGGAACGCCGCGACCTTCGCGCCAAAGCCCATCACCTCGATCCCGTCGTGATCATCGGTCAGCATGGTCTGACGCCCGCGGTTTTGCATGAAATCGACCTGGCGCTGATCAAGCACGAACTGATCAAGTTGCGCGTGCTGGGGGATGATCGTGATGCGCGCAACGCGCTGCTCGAGCGCGTGTGCAGCGACATGGACTGCGCCCCAGTGCAATCGCTGGGCAAGGTGCTGGTGTTGTGGCGACCCAATCCGGAAAAGAAGAAAAAGGCCGCGGCCAAGGCTGCGCTGGCGGCGGCACCCAAACGTCGCGCCGGCAAAAGTGCAGCCGCCCCGCGCACGGCACCGCGCACGCCGCATGATCCGGTGCGTGCGCGTCGCCGTGACGCTGGCGATGAAGCGGCAGGTCCAGGCGCTGGTGCCGGTAGTGGGCGCGGGCGCCGCGGCGCCGC
>JBDTTY010000197.1:0-5629 GCA_040007975.1 Betaproteobacteria bacterium
AGTTCGCCGGACACCCCATGCTAGCAGCCCTCTGTGAAGCACAACTCGTGCCGAACGCGGTGCATGGCCCGTAATGCCGCGGATCCGACGCCTGCACGAGGCATCGGCTCGGAACTCCCATCCTCGTGGGCGAGGCATGAGCCTCGTTTTGAAGCCTGCGAGGTTCATGCCTGGCCCACGGAATTTGCAACGTCAATGCTGGCACACCGGGCAGTAGAACGAGGCGCGGCCGCCCAGCCGCCGGTGCTGAATCGGGGTTGAACATACGCGACAGGGCTCGTCTTCGCGACCGTAAACGAAGTAGTCGAGCTGGAAATAACCGGGCTCGCCGCGGGCATCGACGTAGTCCCGCAGCGTGCTGCCGCCCTTGGCGATGGCCTCGGTCAGCACGGCGTGCACCGCGTCCACCAAGCGAGCGAGCCGCGGCCGGGATAGCCGCTGTGCGGCAATCGTGGGCCGGATCCCGGCACGAAACAACGCTTCATTGGCGTATATATTCCCGACGCCGACCACCAGATGGTTGTCCATCAGCGCCAATTTGATGGCGGCCGAGCGGCGGCGGGTCGCGCGCCAGAAATACGCGCCGTCAAACGCGGCATCGAAAGGCTCGGGGCCGAGACTTGCCAGCAGCGGATGTAGCGGGCCGCCACCCGGCAGCCACAAGATGGCGCCAAATCGGCGCGGATCGTTGTAGCGAAGGCGGACTCCACCGTCGAACACTAGATCGACATGATCGTGCGCGCGGCGTACCGGAGCATCGTGAAAGACGCGCAGGCTGCCGGTCATCCCGAGATGGACCAGAAGCGTGTCCGAGCCAAGGCGAAACAGCAAGTACTTACTTCGACGATCGACGCGATCAACGATGCGCCCTTCCAGACAGTGTTTCAGATCGCCGGGAACCGGCCACCGCAATCGCGTGTCGTAGACATGCAGCGCATGAATCCGGCGGCCGGCCACCTGGGGTTCCACTCCCCGGCGCGTGGTTTCGACTTCGGGTAGTTCGGGCATGGTCGCTGATGCAATCGGTCATCAGGGCGGTGGCGGCAGTCGTCCACCGTCAGCAGGTGCAACGGCGTCGGGCATGGAATCGCATCGTCCACGCCCGTCACTTTGTTGCACCGCCGGATATAGCCTAACATCGACCAACCTACTCACTGCCCGCCCGACGCCATGGATCGAATTCCTTTCCCCAGAAACGCTTTGCTATCACTCATGGTCGCCTTGGCCACGATTCCACTTGGCGCTGTAAATGCGCAGTCGCTGTCTCCTGGGCTCGCACCTCAGGCCACGCCGATTCCTGCCCCGCGCGTGGAAACAGAGTCGCTCACCGCGGATATTTTCTATCGCGTGATGCTGGCGGAAATCGCGTTGCAGCGGGGCGAGACCTCGTTGGCGGCGCGGGCGTATTTTGAGGCGGCGCGCGATGCGCGCGATCCACGCTTGGCGCGACGCGCCACGGAAGTGGCCCTTGCGGCGCGGATGCGGGGTCTCGCGCAGGAGTCGGCCAAACTTTGGTCGGCGCTTGATCCGTCCGCGGATCGACCGAAGCAGGTATTGACCGCGTTGGCTGCGGGCGTTGCGGGCAAGGGCAATCCGGATTTCGGCGCCGACAACGACCTCAAGATCCGCCTTGAAAAATTGATTGCCGATGCAGCCGTCAGCAGTCGCGGTTCCGGCGAAATTTTCCTGCAGCTCAATCGCTTTCTCGGCGACCAGCAGGACAAACGGCAGACCTATGAGCTGGTGCGCGAACTGGCCAAGCCTTATCCGGGCAATGCCGAGGCGCACTTCGCCGTGGCACTGGCGGCCTACAACAGTGGCGCCCCGGAAGCCAGCGCCAATGCAATTGCTATCAACGAGGTTGATCGCGCGCTTGCCATCAAGCCCGACTGGGAGCGCGCAGCACTGCTCAAGGCTGAAATCCTGTCGCGTCGCAAGGGCGACGAGGCGATGGTGTATCTGCAAAAATTCGTTGCCGCCAATCCCGAGTCCCGCGCGGCGGCCGGCGCGTTGTCGCAGCTCTATGTCGAGCAACGTCGATACGGCGAGGCGCGGGCGATCTACCAGAAATTGTGGGACAGCGACCGCACCGCACGCGAGTTCGAGTTTGGTGTTGCAGTGATCTCGATGCAAATGAAAGATTGGGAAACCGCCGAAGCGCTGCTGCAGGATTTGAAGCGTGCCAACTACGGCGAAAATGGCGTGGTCGAATTGTTCTACGCGCAGGTGGCCGACGAATCGGGTCGCTACCAGGACGCGATCGAACGGTACAAGGCGGTGCCGGAAGGCGAACGGGCGTGGCTTGCGCGTCTGCGGGTCGCGGCCATGATGGCCAAGCTCGGCAAAGTGGGCGAGGCGCGTCAATATCTCAACGACCTTCCTGCTGTATCCATCGAACAGCGCGTGCAGGTGCGCCAGGCCGAATCCCAGTTGCTGCGCGATGCCAACGATTACGCCGGTGCCTACACGGTGCTGACGCTGGCGATCAAGGAGCACCCGGAGTCCACCGAACTTCTATACGACGCCGCCATGGTTGCGGAGAAACTTGATCGCGTCGACGAAGCAGAGTTGCGTTTGCGTCGCGTGGTCGAATTGCGACCGGAAGATCCGCAGGCGTTGAATGCGTTGGGCTACACGCTGGTCGATCGCACGCCGCGCGCGGCCGAAGGCTTTGCGCTAATCGAAAAAGCCAACAAACTGGCGCCCAACGATTCGTTCATTCTCGACAGCATGGGATGGGCGCTGTTTCGCCTTGGCCGGTATCCGGAGGCCGAAACCTATTTGCGTCGCGCCATGAAAGAGCGGCCCGATCCCGAAATCGCCGCGCATCTTGGCGAAGTGCTGTGGGCCAAAGGGGAACACGCGGAGGCCAAGGATCTTTGGCAGACGCAGTTGAAAACTTCACCCGATCATCCGGTCCTGATCGAGACCATGCGCCGACTGGCGCGGTGATGGCACATTCGCCGGCGGCTGCATGCCGCAGGCGCCGCAGCGTGGTGGTGGCGAGGGCGTTCGCGATGCTGGTGGCCGCGTGGTTGAGTGCCTGCGCCTCGGTCGCGCCGCCGGCGACATCGATCGAAGTGCCGCTGGTCGCTGTCGATCGATTCGATATTGCCGGGCGCCTCTCGGTGCAACGCGGCGCTGAAGGTGTCTCGGGCAACTTCACGTGGCGTCATCAGCCCGACGGCGATTGGATCGATCTGGCATCGCCCACCGGTCAAACGTTGGCGCGTATGTCAGGCGACAAACAAGGCGTGCGCGTTGAACGTCCAGGTGAGGCGCCGCTGGCGGCGGTCAATTGGGATGTGCTCACGCGCGACGTATTCGGAGTGCCTATCCCCGTGCAGGGGCTCGCCGCCTGGGTGGTCGGTGCGCCGCGTTCCGGGCAGGCCTTCGGCCTCGAGCGTGACGCGTTGGGCCGCCCGTCGGTGCTGCGTCAGTCCGGATGGGAAATCGTGTACGCGTATGTCGACGGGGCACCGGCGACGCGCCCGCGGCGCCTCGTGATGCGCTATCCCGATCCCGAAACGATCGACGTTCGTGTCGTCGTCGACCGCTGGAACGAGTCCGCCGCGCCGTGAAAGTACACTTCACCCCACTGGTTGTCCCGGCGCCGGCCAAGGTCAATCTGTTTCTGCACATCACGGGTCGACGTGCCGACGGTTATCACACCCTGGAATCGTTGTTTGCGCTGGTCGATCTCGCCGATACGCTCACGTTGCGACGGCGCGACGACGGCGCGATTCAGCGCAGCAATGACGTCACCGGTGTCGATGCGGACGATGATCTGACGGTGCGCGCCGCGCGTGCCCTGCAGGCGTATACGCACACGCACTTTGGGGTCGACCTCGACGTGACCAAGCGGATACCGATCGGGGGCGGGCTTGGAGGCGGTAGTTCGGACGCCGCCAGTGCGCTGCTTGCGCTCAATCGATTATGGGAACTCAACCTGTCGCGCGCGGAACTGTTAGACCTCGCTACGACGCTTGGCGCCGATGTTCCATTTTTTGTCGGCGGCTCGGCGGCTGTGGCCCGCGGCATCGGCGAGCGGTTGACCCCTGTATCGCTGCCGGCGGCGTGGATCGTCATTGCGCACCCCGCCATAGCCATCCGCACCGCTGACATCTTTGCCGCGCCGGAATTGACACGAAACACGGCGTCGGCGAAAATAGACGTCTTTTCCGAAGGTTACGGACACAACGATCTGCAGGCCGCCACGGTCGCAAGAGCGGCGGATGTCGGCGCTGCGATCGACGCGCTGGCCAGCGTCGCGCCGTTGGCGCGAATGACAGGATCAGGCGCCTGTGCGATTGCATGGTGTGCATCGGAACCGCAAGCGCGCCGCGCCGTGGCGTCGTTGTCCCCGCCCACGCGCGGCTTTGTGGCCCGGACCATGCAACGCCATCCGCTTGCGTCGTTCGCGTAACATTTCGGAACACCGTTTTCCGCTGGGGAGTCGCCAAGTGGTAAGGCACCGGATTTTGATTCCGGCATTCGTAGGTTCGATCCCTACCTCCCCAGCCATTTTCTTCCCGATCATGTTCATTCGCACGCAATGGCGCCGTTCGTGTGCGCTGTTTTCGGATAGACTCGGCTCGAACTCTTCAAGGCAGCGCGACCATGCCGTTCGAACGGATGCGGATCTTCACCGGCAACGCGAATCCCGATCTCGCGCAGGCTGTATGCCGCCACCTGAACACCAGTCTCGGTCGCTGCGAAGTCGGGCGTTTTTCCGATGGCGAAGTGATGGTCGAACTGATGGAAAACGTTCGGGGGCGCGACGTATTTGTGCTGCAGTCCACCTGCGTGCCGACCAATGACAACCTGATGGAAATCATGGTGATGGTCGATGCGTTGAAGCGCGCATCGGCCGCGCGCATCACGGCCGCGATCCCCTATTTCGGCTATGCGCGACAGGATCGCCGGCCGCGTTCGGCGCGCGTCGCAATCACCGCCAAGGTCGTGGCGGACATGTTGTCCACCGTTGGTGTCAATCGCGTGATGGTGATGGACCTGCATGCGGACCAGATCCAGGGCTTCTTCAATATTCCGGTCGACAACATCTACGCGACGCCGATTTTGCTGGGTGATTTGTGGAAGCGCGATTACCAGAATCTGATCGTCGTCTCGCCGGACGTGGGCGGGGTCGTGCGCGCGCGGGCCATTGCCAAGCGACTCGACTCTGATCTCGCCATCATCGACAAGCGGCGCCCCAAGGCCAACGTGTCGGAGGTGATGAATATCATCGGCGACGTCGAGGGCCGCACGTGCGTGATCATGGACGACATGGTCGATACGGCCAACACGCTATGCAAGGCCGCCAGCGCGCTGAAGGAACGTGGCGCGGTCAAGGTCGTGGCCTATTGCACGCACCCGGTGTTGTCGGGCGGCGCGGTTGGGCGGATTGCCGAGAGCGACCTCGATGAACTGGTTGTCACCGACACGATTCCATTGTCCGCGGAAGCGAAGGCGCTGCCGCGGGTACGGCAACTGTCCTGTGCGCAATTGTTGGCCGAGACCATGACCCGGATTTCCAACGAGGAATCCGTGTCGTCGCTGTTCACCGACTGATTTTCGGCGTTCGGGAGTCTGGAGTGTGGGGTCAGACACGAGACTATCGCTTGAAAGT
>JBDTTY010000198.1:0-5621 GCA_040007975.1 Betaproteobacteria bacterium
ATCATGTATGTAGAGCCGGGGCAGGGCAATGCCGCGCACACGCATGAAGTCGAGGAGGTCTTCTTCGTTTTGCAGGGATTTCTCGACGTGTTTCTCGAAGACGAGCAAGGGGCGCAGATCTGGACTCGGCTGGGGCCGTGGGAGTGCATTTCCTGCCCCCCGGGCGTCATCCACGGTTACGCAAACAGTAGCCTTGAGCCTGTCTATTTCCAGGTGATGCTGGGCCGCGCGCGTCCTGAAGCGATGGGATACGCGGATGAGGCATTGTTCAATCGCCGTGAAGCGCACTTGGGCGACTGACCTTGGCGTCTTGAATGCCTCTTTGGGAGTGCCGACTTGGAAATGACCGGCGAGCAGTTGATCGCGGCTTCGCAGCAGGATGTATGGGATGCACTCAACAACCCCGAAGTGCTGAAGGCGTGCATCCCCGGCTGCGAAGCCATTGCCAAGACATCGGACGATCAGTTCACTATCCTGATGCTGGCCGCGGTCGGACCGGTCAAGGCGAAATTCAATGGCAAGCTGAGGATCGATGAATCCGATCCGCCCCGGCATTACGTACTGACGTTCGAAGGATCGGGCGGGGCGGCGGGCTTCGGTAAGGGGAGTGCTGCGGTGACGCTCACCGCTGAAGGGACCTCCACGCGGCTTGCCTATGTTGCCAAGGCGCAGGTTGGCGGAAAGCTCGCGCAGGTCGGGTCGCGGCTGATCGACGGTGTCGCGCGGAAGATGGCGACGGATTTTTTTAATCGCCTCGACGCACGATTCGCCGCCTCGGCGGCACCCGCCGACACGAGCACTGACATCACGGCGCAGTCGGATGACGCCACCTCGCACCCGTCAACCGCAGTTCAAGGGGCTGCGGGCATCGCGGTGCGGTGGAAGTGGGTCATTATCGCGGCCGTGGTCGTGCTGGTCGCCTACCTGGTTTTAGTGGCGGCGCGGTAAGCAGGGCGACTCAGCGGTATTGCCTGCCTTCGATCTGTTCGACAATGCGCACCGGATCAATGGGCACCGCCGCGATACGTACGCCGTACTCGCTCAGCGCGTCATCGACTGCCGATGCGATGGCCGATGTCACGGGCAGTGTTCCAACTTCACCTACGCCCTTGACTCCCAACGGATTGGAAGTGGTCGGACTCTCCATGAACAGCAGTTCGAGCGGTGGGATTTCCGTCGAGGTCGGCAGCAGATAATCGGCGAACGTCGTTGAAAGGGGCTGGGCATTTTCGTCGTAACGCATGTATTCAAACAATGCGTTGCCGATACCGTGGACGATTCCGCCATGAATCTGTCCTTCAACGATGAGAGGATTGACCAGGCGACCGCAATCCTGCATCGCCACGTAGCGCAACAGGTGAACCCCGCCGGTTTCCACATCGACTTCCACTTCGCAGGCATGGAACGTGTTGGCATATGCCATCGCGTCCGGCTCCCAGTGGATCGTCGCTTCCAGCCCCGCGCCAACACCGTCGGGAAGGTCATACCCGGGAATGCCGCGTAAAAGGCGTGCGATCTTGCCCAGCGGCACCGACATTTCCGGAATACCCTGAACTTCGACCTTGCCGTCGCGCAGTACGAGATCGGATGCCGCCACTTCGAGCATCTGCGAGGCGACCTTCAGTGCCTTGTCGCTGACGGCGCGGGCCGCGAGCAGCACCGAGGATCCGGCGGTTATCGTCTGCCGGCTGGCAAAGCCGCCGATTCCCATCGATATTGCGGCGGTGTCGCCGGACACCACGTCAATCGACTCGATGGATGCACCTAGTGCCTCGGCGGCGATTTGCGCCAATGCGGTTTCCAGTCCCTGGCCCATGGCCATTGCGCCGGTACTGACGGTGATGCGCCCCGATGGTGCGATCTTGACGCTCGCCGATTCGAAAGGGCCTCGGCCTGTACCTTTGATGCCATGCGCGAGACCGATGCCGATGTGACGGCCTTGTTCGCGCGCGAGCGCCTTGCGGGCGGCGAAGCCTGCGTAGTCGATGACCTCCAGCACTTTCGACTGGCACGCAAGGTAGTCGCCGCTATCAAGGGTGATCGGATGGCCGGCGCGGTTTTTAAGCGGCTTCACATACGGCATCTGGTCAGCGGGTATCAAATTGCGCGTGCGCAGCAGCGCGCGGTCGATCTGCAATTCGCGCGCGACGCGATCGAGCAGGCGCTCCATCACAAAGGTGCCTTCGGGATATCCCGCACCGCGCACGGGGATCGTGAAGACCTTGTTGGTTTGCGCCACATAAACGTCGAGTTCGTAATTCGGCACCACGTAGGGGCCGGTGACCGCAGTCGCCGCGTTATAGGCGCAATTGATGCCTTGCGGCGTATACGCGCCTTGATCGTGAATCATGCGCCCACGCACGCCGAGGATCATGCCATCGTCGTCGACACCGATTTCCACGTCCCAGTGCTGGTCGCGCTCCTGAATCGCACTGACGAAATGCTCGGCGCGGTCTTCAATCCATTTGACCGTGCATCCGTGCAATCGCGACGCGGCGGCAATGGCAATTTCTTCGGGATAGACCAGAAACTTGGCGCCAAAGCCGCCGCCCACATCGGGGGCGACAACGCGCACGCTCTGCTCCTGAATCCCGAGCATTTCGGCTACCGTAAATTGCAGCTCATGCGCCATCTGTGTCGACGACCACACCGAAAGTGTGCCCTCCTGTCGATCGAAGCTCGCGACGACGCCGCGTCCTTCGATCGGATGCGCGCCGCCACGATGTTGGTGCAGGCGCTCCTTGAACACATGCGGGGCGGTTGCGAGGACGCCCTCGCAATCGCCGTAGCCGACCTTGAACTGGCATAGAACGTTGTCGACTGCTTCGCGTCGGACTTTCGGTGAGCCAGCAACCAGCGCGTCGCGGCAGTCTGCGAGCACGGGCAAGGGCTCGTAGTCGACGAGAACCGCGCCTGCACCGTCTTCCGCCGTGTAGCGCGAGGTCGCGAGGACCATCGCCACCGCTTCGCCGACATAGCAAACTTCCTCCGGGGTCAGCACGAAGGGAGTGATGTCCGGCGGAAGCGTGGTGGTTGGAAAGCCGAGCGGCATGCGCAGTGTCGTCAACACCTTCGCGAGGTCGACTGCAGTCAGCACGGCGATGACGCCGGGCATCTCGGCAGCCGCGGCGACGTCGATCGCGTTGATCAACGCGTGCGCGTAGGGACTGCGGACAAAAGCTGCGTGCAGCGTGCCGGGTGGTTCGATGTCGCCGACAAAGCGGCCGGCACCGCGCAGCAACGCAGGGTCCTCGACGCGGCGCACACGTTTGCCGACATGACGGCTGGTCAGCTCATTCACGATGTTTCCCGCAGCTGTTCGACGGCGGACAGCGCTGCCGCGACGATGTTCTGATAGCCGGTGCACCGGCACAGATGACCGGACAGCGCAAGGCGAACCGCTTTTTCGTCAGCTTGCGGATCGTCGCGCATCAATTCGGTCAAGGTCAACAGGATGCCCGGCGTACAAAAGCCACACTGCAATCCGTGACAATCCCAGAATGCCTGCTGCAGTGGCTGCAATTCGCCGGTCGGCGACAGCCCCTCGACGGTGGTGATCGCGCAACCCTCCGCTTGCGCAGCGAGCATGAGGCAGCCGCGCGCAGTGCGGCCGTCGATAAGCACGGTACAGGCGCCGCAGACGCCGTGCTCGCAGCCCAAGTGCGTACCGGTCAATCCAAGTTGATTGCGCAGGCAGTCGGCGAGGGTGGTGCGCGATTCGACCGTCGTCTCGTAGGTTTTGTCGTTGACCGAGAGCGTCAACGTGCGTCCAACGGAAACCGTGCTTGAGCTCATGTTTTCCCCTGATTGGCTTGGGCGCGTCGATACGCGCAATCCATTGCCCGCCGCAGCAACTTGCCCGCGAGGCGCTGTCGATACCACGACGGAAAGGCGGGATCGTCGAGCGCGTCGCACCGCTGCGCGGCATCCGCCGCCTGCGTAAACCCCGTGTCGTCCGACTGTCCGACCAAGGCAGCCTCGGCATCGACGACACGCCACGGTGTCGCGGCGACGCCACCAAGCGTCAGCGATACGCGAACAATGCGACGGTTGCGGTCGAGTTCAAACATGGCTGCTGCCGAGGCAACCGCGAAATCGCCGTGGCGCCGGGCGAACTCAACAAAACAAGAACCATGCGCAGGCGCCCACGGCCGGAGGCGTATTTGTGCCAACACCTCGTCGGGAAGTAGCGCCGTCGTCATCATGCCTTCGGCAAACTCCGACATCGCGAGAATACGGCTGCCACGCACACTTTGCACCACTAGCTTCGCGCCCATCGCCATCATCACTGTAGGCATTTCAGCGGAAGGGTCGAGATGACAGAGGCTACCGCCCAGCGTGCCACGATTGCGTGTCTGCCGGTGACCCACTTGCAGAATCGCTTCCTTCATCAGTGGAAGGCGCTGTGCGATCAAGTCCGAATACTCGATGTCGCGCTGCCGTGTCATCGCACCGATGGTGATCTCGTCACCTTCGTCCCGGATGTAACCCAGCTCGCCAATACGATTGAGATCCACCAGGTTATCAGGCGCTGCGAGGCGCATGTTGAGCATCGGCATCAGCGACTGCCCTCCAGCGATCACGCGGCAGTTTTCCAGGTTCGCGAGGAGGTCGAGCGCCTTGGGTAGCGTTTGCGGAATGTGCAGCAAGAACGGCGAAGGTTTCACGGACGGTCCAGTCAGATCTTGGTCAGATCGAGCGCCGATTGCGCAAACAGCGACTCGGAGGCGACGCGCTGCGACGACAGTCCCTGATCGTGGTGATAACGAACGAAGGTCTCGAGCACATTCCGATTTTGCTCATATCCGTACGACCAGTAATCGTCCCCCATCATGGCCTTCGCGGCTTCGTAACCGGCGACACCCCAGGGCAGGCTGACGAACAGATGGCCGATCTGACCGAGTTCGGCCATCGCCAGATTCTTGGCCTGATTGAACGCCTTGAACACGCTAACCGGTAGCCACGGGTGACGCTCGACCAGCGATCTACGGATGCCGATGATGTGCATGATCGGAAAGATCGAATGCCGGCGAAAATATTCCGCTTCCACCGACGGGTAATCGTCGAAGAGGCGTGTGACGTGGGGCGCCTTGCGGGCAAAGCAGGAGGGCGCTCGTGCGCTGATCACGGCGTCGAGTTCACCCGCCTCGAGCATTGCCGACAAAGTCTTGCCATCGGCGACCTGTTGCAAATCGATTGACGGCGGCAGTGCCAGCGGCGCGCGTTCGCCGCGCCCGGCCTCTTCGACACCACCGCGCCGCCACCGGATGTCCGCAGGGTCGACACCGTAGTCGTCCTTGAGAATGCCGCGGATCCACACATTGGCGGTGATCTGGTATTCAGGAAGGCCAATGACCTTTCCGGCGAGGTCCTGCGGACGCGTGATGCCGCGGTCACTGCGAATGTAAACACCGGAGTGCCGGAACAGCCGCGAGACAAATGCCGGGATTCCGACGTAGTGGTTTTCGCCACGCGAGGTCATCAACGTGTGACTGCTGAGCGAAAGCTCGGAAACGTCGAATTCCTCGAAGCGGAATGCCCGGTGAAAGGCCTCTTCGGGTTCGATCGGCGTCGCGATCACTTCGCAGCCTTCGATCGGTGCGCGACCGTCGAAAATTGCA
>JBDTTY010000199.1:0-5611 GCA_040007975.1 Betaproteobacteria bacterium
GCGCGGCTTCGCGAAACGCCTCGTAGGCGCCTTCGAGATTGCCTGCCTTTTGCATTTCGACGCCCTGCTGCATCAGCGCTGATGACGCGTTGCGCGGTGTCGCGCTGTCGACCGCGACAATCTTGGCCGCTTCGTCGCCCGCGTCGGCGGCGCCGGGCGTCGGCGCGGATTTGGCAGTCGCAGCCGCCGCAACGGCGCCCGCGGGCGGCGCGCGGCCCGGAATCTTCAGCACCTGTCCGGCCGCGAGACGACTGGGATTTTGAATGTCGTTGTAGCGAGCAAGAATGTAGAAGCGGAAACGGTCGCCAAGATATTGCTGTGCCAATTTCGACATCGAATCGTCACGCTGCACAGTGTATCGAAACGAAACGGTACCCAATTCCTTTTGTGGGTCGGCCTTGATCTGGTCCATCAGCTTGCGCGCGAGGTCGTTGTTGGGATCAAGCGCGTGTGCTTGTTCCAGCTTGGCGCGCGCTGCCGCTTCGTCGCCATTTTGCAGCGAATCCACGGTTTCGATTGCAAGTCGCTGCGCCTGCGCTTTTTGCTGCGCCACGGTGAGCTCAGGGACCACGGGCGCCACAGGCTTGGGCGCTTCGACCACGACTGGCGCAGGCGCTACCACCGGGGCCGGTGCAGGCGGCGGTGGTGCGGGGGGCGGTGTCGCGCAACCTGTCAGGGCCAGCAACGCCGCCAGGAGCAACGCGCCGGCGATCAAAACTTGCGTCCTTGTCGACTTGTCGTCCCGTCGTATGTCCACCACCATGCCGTGTCCTTCCGTTGCCAGTGCCCGCATTTGTTGATTCCCGGCGGCTTTCGCCACGATTTACTGCGCCGCACCAAACCTATCCTATCCGGGCGCGGTCAAACGAGAAAGGGGAATATTGCGCCCCTTGGGTAGGACTTTTCAATGGTTCGGCTGGTTATCTGCGCTATTTGTCGCCGTGCGGCGAGCATCAAAGCAACGATATTGCGTCAATTCGGTGCTGGCGGTGGCGTTTCAGGACCAGTACACCACACCGCCACCGCGGAAAAATTGTCCTGCTCGGCCCCACCGTTGTGCCGAACCTGCGCTTCCATGATGCGCAGCCAGTCGGCCGCCGAGACGGCACCCGCCAGCGCCGCCTCCATAGCCGGTTCATCGACGTATTCCCAGAAGCCGTCGGTGCAAAGTAGAAACGCGTCCCCGCCTTCGATCACGAAATCTGTGGCCCCAACCGAGGCAGCATTTTCGCCATCGTGGCCCAACGCCGCAAACAGTCGACTGCGTTCCGCCGATTCGCGGGTGGCGGCGGGCTTCAAGTAACCAGCATCGACCAGCCGCTGCACCACACTGTGATCCTTGGTTTGCGCGAGAACACGACGTCCGCGGAAACAGTAAAGGCGCGTATCGCCGACGTGACCCCACGCCGCCCGATGCTGAATCGTGTCAATTGCGAGCACCGTGGCGGTGGCTCGCATGCCGGACTGCGTGCCCGCCTGTGCCTGCTCCGCAACGATGGCACGATGCGCATTGGCCAACGCGACGGTAATGGCTTCGCCCGAGCATCGCGGGTCATCCTGAAACGACGCCAATACGACGCGCACGGCAAGTTTGGACGCCACGTCACCGGCCCCGTGCCCGCCTGCACCATCGCTCACCACGCAGAAGCACCCTCCGCCGCCCGACCAGAAACCATAGGCGTCCTCGTTGCGCGACCGCCCGCCAGCGTCAGTGAGTACGGAGACTTCGAGTTGCATGGCACGCCGTCGTGGCGAACCCCGGTCAGCGCCTTGCGCCGCCCGAAGGCGCGCCCGGCGGATTGTTGCCCTGGTAGCCACGCAGGAATTCAGCGCCGATCAACGCATGAAAATCGGTGGCGGCTTCGTTGGCAATCTGGCCGTAGATCTCTTCATAGAGATTCCACAGCTTGGCTTTGTGCGAGCCCGGCACCAGCGAATCCGCGATCGATGTTTGCGTCAGGCGACCTTCGAGTTGCTGGGGATCAAATCGCGCGAGCACCGCGGACAGCGCCGCGCGCATCCCGGCAACGAAGCCCACTTGATGTGCCCGCAGACTCTCGCACGCGTCGGCAACTGCTTGCAGAGGGGGCATGAATCCATCGCCGCGCGGGAGCATCAGATGCGTGAGCGCCGCGTCAAGATCGGGCGCGAACTTGAGAGGATTGTTGGCATGGGCGTTGATCGTCGTGGCATCGGCGCGAACCTGCTGCTTGGCCGAGGCACGCGTGGCCAGCAAGTCGAGCATCCCGCGCATCGTCTCGCGCATCACCAGTCCCAGCTCTTCCATCGCGTGCGGCGTCAACCCGCCAGGCAATGCCAATTCACGTACGCCGGCGCCGCGCAGCAACGCCTGCAGCAGTGGATCCTCGGCGGGGCTGGTGTGCATCGCGCTGGCAGGTGCGGCAGGCGTAGCGTGCGCGGCACTGGCGGCGACGGCGCGTGCCGCATGAATCGCACTGTCGGTCGCGTCCGGTGACGGCACGATGACCGTGGAAATGCGCTGCTCGGGCAATGGGGTGCCGTCCTCCGACCACGATAGCAGCGTGCCGCGGCGAAGAATGGTCGTGCCTTCCTCCAGCGGCGTGTCCGATACCGGCGGCCCGGCGGTGCGCATCACATAGCCGGCAATGCGGACTTCGTCATCGGCGTTCAATGCCACTTCACGCCCCCGTCCAACCGGACGGCCGTTGACAATCACTGACACGGTCGTGCCCTGATCCCGGAGATGAAACGAGCCGTCGCGCCACGCCACGACCGCTTGCGCCCGCGAAATGATTCGATCGGGATCCGGCAGCACCAACGTGCTGTCCGGCGCGCGGCCGATGGTGCCGCCGGCTTCCGCGAAATCGGCTGCAACGGGTTCCTCGAGCGGAATGCCGTTGAAACTCAACACAGTGATGGTCAGCATGGCGTTGTCGGCAGAAGTTGTGCGTCACCATCGAGGGGGCGCGTGCACATGGAGGATGGGGTCTCTCGGCGCATTACGTCAAGGGGCGCAAGCGATCCGGCACCTGCCGCAGCTTGGATACTCGCGGCGAACGGACAGGGACGCTACACTTCGTCGATGCCATCGCAAAAGACTTGCCGCGCATCCGCCGACCCCACTGCGTCTCGGCAACCCTGATGTCCGGACACGACGCACCTCCACCTGTCGCCGGTGCTTCGCGCATCGGCGAATGGCTGCGCGAGATTGGCTCGGGGGCATCGGCCACTTTCGTCCTGCTGGCCGCGTTGCTTCCCCTTGGTCTCATCGCGTTTGCGCCACTGGGCGAATCCGCTGTGCAGGCAGGCGTTCGTGCCGCGCTTGCGGCGGCCATCTTCGGCAACATCACGGCGCTGGTGTTAAGCGGTGCGCTGCTGCCCAACGAAGTGCCTCGCGCATCGTCCGTGTTTCTGTTCGCGGCATTTGTCGGGCGCATCGCCTTTGATTCGCAATTGCGAGCACTGCCGGGCGGCGGCGTGGTCGAAATCGTATTTCTTGCCGCAGTGTGCCTCACATTGACCGCGATCGTGCAGATCCTGTTCGGCTTGCTGCGTCTTGGCAACATTGCGCGCTTTGTTCCTTATCCCGTCGTCGCCGGACTGATGACAGGCCTCGCGATCACATTGATGTATTACGAATTGCCCGAAGTTTTGGGCATGCATCATGGCAGCGGTGGCGGTGAGGAGCATCACGGCATCAATCCGTGGACGTTGCTGGTAGCGATGGTCACGATTGTCGTTATCGTGGGTGTCGGCAGGCGGTGGCCGGGGCTGCCGTCGAAGTTGATCGGCATCGCCGCCGGAACCCTGGTGGCCGTCGGCATCGGCCTCGTCGCACCGGGTGTGGACTTTGGTCCGCACATTCCTTTTCTTGGCATGTTGCCGGCACCGGACAAGCTGCTGCCGTTATTTTCACATGACGGCTTTGATCTCGTGTTTCGCTTTCGCTATGAACTCGTCGTGGCAGCACTGACCATTGCCGTCGTCGGATCGCTCGACAGCCTGCTGTCCGCAGTCGGTGAAGCGGATGGGCCGCTCGATACTGCACATCACCCCAATCGACTTCTTGTTGCGCTCGGCTGCGGCAACTTCATGTCGTCGTTGTTCGGTGGCGTGCCAGTGGCCTATTCATCGCATCACGCGTTGGCCGCGCACGCCGGCGGCCAGCGTCGAATTCTGTCGAGTCTGGCCACGACGGCCACGCTGGTACTGCTGTTGTTGTACGGTGCGCCGCTGTTGAAGCTGATTCCAATTGCCGTGCTGTCGGGGGTGATGGTTGTGCTTGCCTTCGGCCTGATCGACCGCTGGGCCGGATCGACATTGGCGCGGGTGCGGCGCGGACAATACGACAGCGAGCTGATCGTCAATATCGTGCTGGTCGTGCTGGTGGCTGGTGTGACGATCGCCTTCGGCCTGATTGCCGCCGTGGTCACGGGCCTCATCCTGTCGATGGGATTGTTCCTGGCCGTCATGAATCGTTCGCTGATCCGCTCGGTCACGACCGGTGTCACGCGCGGGTCTCGACGCGTGTATCCGCCGGATCAAGCAAGCTTTTTGCGCGTCGAGGGGCATCAGATCAAGGTGATCGAACTCGACGGTGCGATCTTTTTCGGTACGGCAGATCGTCTTGCGCTTGAAGTCACCCGCGCAGCGCAAAATTCGCGCTACGTCATTCTCGATCTGCGTCGCGTCAACATGGTGGATGCGTCAGGTGCGCTGATGCTGCATCGCCTGTCGTCAAGGCTGCGCGACAAGGGCATCGCCTTGTTGCTGGCCCACCTGACCGCCACCAGCAAGCTGGGGCGCGCCGTGAAAGGTGCCGGTGTGTACACGGAACGCCACCACGCCGATTGGTTCGATGACGCCGATCGGGCGCTGGAATGGGTCGAAAGTGAATTGCTGTGCCGTTCGCATGTCAGTGACGGGAATCGCGAATTGGCAATCGGTGAATTTGCACTGCTGGAAGGGTTGACGAGGGAGGAGCTTGAATTCATCAAACCGTATCTCGACCGGCAGTTGTTTCCCACCCGCTCGGCGCTGTACCACGAAGGGCAAACGGGCGACCGTCTGTATCTGCTTGCGCGCGGTGCCGTCAGTATCGTCGATGAAGACCCCGAGGCCCGCGGCAAATACAGGCGCGTGGTGACGCTGGCCCCCGGCGTGATCTTTGGTGAATCGGCGATGATCGAAGGCGGTACGCGCTCGGTGACCGCCATCGCTGAAAACGAAGTCGTCACCTACAGTTTGTCGCGCAAAAATCTCGATGCGATTTATGCGGTTCGACCGGACCTCTATCGCCGGCTGATGCTCAACATGCTGAGCCATCTGTCCGGTTTGCTGCGGATGACCACGGGCATCCTGCGCGAAACCAGCGACTCAGTGGACTGACGCCGCTCACGCCTTGCTGCCGCCCGGTGTACCTGTGGCCTTGGGGGACAGCGGCACGGTGTCCTGTCCGATGGCGTACGCGCGGCGGAATTCGCGTTCGAAGATCGACCAGAAATCCTCTTGCGCTTCACGCGCAATGTCTTCGTAGAGTTCGAGCAGCAAGTCCCACTGCCGTGCCTTCTTGTTGCCGGACATGAAGCCAAAGGCACCGCCATTGGCGCCAAGCCGTTCCTCGAAGGAC
>JBDTTY010000200.1:0-5602 GCA_040007975.1 Betaproteobacteria bacterium
GGCATTTGACCGCGCCGATGTCGGGCGCCGTGGTCGCCGTCATGGTGGTAGCTGGTGACAAGGTCGCCAAGGGTGCGCCGCTGATCGTGCTAGAGGCCATGAAGATGGAACACACGATCGTCGCCCCGATGGATGGCGTGGTCCGTGTCGTGCATTTCGGCGTCGGTGATCGCGTGGCCGAAGGCGCGGACCTGGTTGAACTCGAGGATGCGTGATCGCCGCGATTTTGCCGCCCATAACGTCGACATGCACATCATCGTGACCCTGACCGCGGCGCACACCGCGGCGTGGATGCCGCTTTTCCGCTTGGCGTGGCCTACCGCCCGTATCGAGCAACGCATTCCCGATTGGCCACCCGATCCGGTGGCCGTGCAAGCTGACTATGTCGTGGTGATCGATCCGTGCCGCACGGTATTTGATGAGCAGCGGCATCCGCGCGCCGTTTTTACCGGCTCCGCGGGCGTGCGACATATGCTTCGTTTGGCCAGTCTGCCGCGCAATGTGCCATTGGTGCGTGTCGAGGATGCGGGAATGGCGCTGCCAATGAGTCACTATGTCCTCGCCGTCGCGTTGCGCTTTGCGCAGCGCTTCGACCTATACGCTCGGCAACAGCGCAACGGCATCTGGGAAAAACATCCTGCGCGATCCACGGGCGAGATCGCGGTTGGCGTTCTCGGTCTGGGCGTCATTGGCACGGCGATCGCCGAGACGCTTGCGGCGCAGGGATTTTCCGTGCGCGGATTCGCGCGTGCGCGTCACACCATCGACGGCATCCGCTGCCATGCCGGCATCGGCGAGTTCGCGACATTTCTCGACGGGGTGGACGTCCTCGTCAATGTACTGCCCGATACGACGGCCACGACAGGCATCCTGGATCGCACCGCACTGGCGCGATTGGCGAATGGTGCTCACGTGATCAACATCGGGCGCGGCAGCGCGGTGGTCGAGCAGGACTTGCTGGACCTGCTCGATCGCGGCAAGCTGTCGGGGGCGACACTGGATGTATTCGCCACCGAGCCGTTGCCGCCCGACCATCCGTTTTGGCGCCGCCCCGACATCGCGGTCACACCGCATATTGCGGGTCCCACGGTGCCTGCGGCCACAGTGGCGCAGATTGCCGACAAGATTGCCCGGATGTCGCGTGGCGAAGCGATCTCTGGCGTGGTCGACGTGGAACGAGAATATTGATGAAACTGCCGAGTCAGGTTCGACTGGTCGAGGTAGGCCCGCGTGATGGCCTCCAAAACGAAAAGGGCGAGGTCCCGACCGATGTCAAGGTCAAGCTGATCGATATGCTGACCGATGCCGGATTTCCGGCAATCGAGGCGACGTCATTTGTGTCGCCGAAATGGGTGCCGCAAATGGCCGACGCGGCGGAGGTCATGGCGCGCATTCGGCGCAAGGCCGACGTGCGCTATCCGGTGCTTACACCCAATCTGCGTGGTTTCGAAGCCGCGCTCGCGGCTGGCGCCGACGAAGTTGCCGTATTCGTTGCGGCCTCCGAGACGTTTTCGCAGAAGAACATCAATTGCAGCATCGCCGAGAGTCTCGTGCGTGCTGAACCCATTTTCAGTGCTGCCGCTGCGCAAGGCGTTCGCGTGCGTGGCTATATTTCATGCGTGTTGGGCTGTCCCTTCGAAGGACAGGTGCGCCCCGAACGCGTGGCGGAGGTTGCCGATGCATTGTGGAAACTTGGCGCCTATGAGGTTTCGCTCGGCGACACGATCGGCACGGGAACCGCGCGTGCCACGCAAATGCTGATCGACGCTTGCACCACGACAATTCCGGTCGAGGCGCTGGCAGGCCATTTTCACGACACCTACGGTCAGGCATTGGCTAACGTCTATGCAGCGATGGAGCGCGGCGTGGCCACGTTCGACTGTTCGGTCGGGGGGCTTGGTGGATGCCCGTATGCCAAAGGTGCGACGGGCAACGTCGCCAGCGAAGACGTGCTCTATATGCTGGACGGAATGGGGATCACCACGGGCGTCGACATGTCGCGTCTGCGCCAGGCCGGGCAGTACATTTCGGATTTTCTGAAGCGGCCGTCGTCGTCGCGAGCCGCACGCGCACTCAACGCACGCAATCCGCTGGTGGCGTGACCAAAGGCGAATCCAGACCTGATGATCCGCCACCCCATCGGCCAGCCGGTGCCGTCACCTTGCATCAGCATTTGTGCGATCGATCAGGTCACGGGCCTGTGCGCCGGCTGCCTGCGCACGCTGGACGAAATCGCCGTGTGGAGCGTGCTCGACGATCCTGAAAAGCGCGCCGTCTGGGTGAGCATTGATGCGCGACGCGAAGCGGCCTCTATCGATTCTCCCGGAAATGGCACCGATGACCAGCGTTGATTGGTATTTCGATTTCATTTCTCCGTTCGCGTATTTGCAAAGCGAGCAGCTGGCGTCGCTCGGACCGACGGTGAGAGTGCGCTATCGCCCGGTGTTGTTCGCGGGTTTGCTCAATGCGCATGGGCACAAGGGTCCGGCCGAGATTGCGCGCAAACGCATCTTCTCCTACCGATTTTTGGTCTGGCAGGCGCGCCGGCTGGGCATCCCGTTCAAGATGCCGCCGGAGCATCCGTTCAATCCGTTGCGGTTGCTTCGACTTTGCATTGCCTGCGATTGCACGCCGGAGGCGGTGCATCGCATATTTCGCTTTGTGTGGCGCGACGGGCGCCTGCCCGATCTGCCGATCGAATGGGCCGAGCTCGTGGCCCATGTCGGATTGGCGGATGCCGAAACCGCGATTGCGGCGGCCGACGTCAAGGACGCGTTACGGCGCAATACCGATGAGGCAATCGAGCGCGGCGTATTC
Source organism: Betaproteobacteria bacterium (assembly GCA_040007975.1). Classification (GTDB taxonomy): domain Bacteria; phylum Pseudomonadota; class Gammaproteobacteria; order Burkholderiales; family Casimicrobiaceae; genus VBCG01. The sequence goes on from JBDTTY010000200.1 coordinate 2,818, forward strand.
GGCGTGCCCACATTGATGATCGGGGACGAATTGTTCTGGGGCGTCGATGCCACTGCGATGGCAGTGGATTACATTGCGGCAGGTGCACGCTGGACCGACCCCGAATATGCACGTGTTGCGGCGTTGCCGCAGAGCGCGATTCGCCCGGCCAAGCCAGCCAAGAGGGCCGGAAAGCGCGGCCTCAAGCGCTGACCTTGCAACCGCGCGCGATCAGATCGCGGGGGATTCCGGGAAACCCAGCGCGGCGCGAATGCTGCTGGCCGTGGCCAATGCCTCGTCCAGTGTCACGCCAAGGCAGGTAACGTGCCCCATCTTGCGGCCGCGCCGAGGCTCCGCCTTGCCGTAGAGATGCAGCTTGGCCTGCGGGTGGCGCAGCACCGCATTCCAGTCGGGTTCGCGTGGTAACGACGCTGCAGCATCATGGAACCAGAGGTCGCCCAGCAGGTTCACCATCACTGCCGGTGTGTGCTGGCGTGTATCACCCATGGGCAGCGCGGCAAGTACGCGTGCCTGCTGTTCGAATTGCGACGTGATGCAAGCGTCGATCGTGTAATGGCCACTATTGTGCGGACGCGGAGCGATCTCGTTGACCAGCAACGCGCCCGCGGTGTCGACGAACATCTCGACACACAGCACGCCGCGATAATCGAGCAATGTGGCCACGCGAAGCGCAATCGCGCGAGCCTCGTCGGCAAGCGCGTGGGCGATGCGCGCGGGTACAACCGAAACGTCGAGGATGCCATCCCTATGCCGATTCTCCGCCACCGGCCACGTTACCGCGTCGCCGTATTCGTTGCGCGCGACGATTACCGACACTTCGCAGGCCAGCGAAATCAGCGCTTCGAGCACGCAAGGCTGGCCGTGCATCGCGGACACCGCATTGCGCACGTCGATGATGCTACGCACGCGTGACTGTCCTTTGCCGTCATAGCCCAACCGTGCGCTTTTGACGATGCCGGGCAGCAATTCGGATTTGATCGTCGCGATGTCCTCGGTCCCGCGCAGCACGGCGAACGGCGCTACCGGCAATGCATGACCCGACAGGAACATCTTTTCGCTGATGCGATCCTGCGCAATCGCGACGCTGGCTGCCGTCGGTGTGACGCGTGCGGTGCGCGCTAAAAAATCGAGCGCCGCAGATGGCACGTTCTCGAACTCGGTGGTGGCGCCGGCGACGAGTGCGGCGAGCGCCGCCAAGCCTTTGGGGTCGAGATAGTCGGCGGCAATGTGGTGATCGGCCACGCCCCCAGCGGGGCTCTCGTGTCCGGGGTCGAGCACCACCACACGATATCCGAGACTCTGCGCTGCCATGCAGAACATGCGGCCGAGTTGCCCACCGCCCAGCAGGCCGAGCCATGCGCCTGGTGCGATTGCTGTTTTCAACGGTGCGTCGTCAGGTCGATGGCGGAACGCGCATCGCGCGCGCCGTGGCGGTTTGCTTCAGGCGGAACGCGGCAAGCTTTTTGGCCACCACGGGGTCCGTGGCCGCAAGCATGGCGATCGCAAACAGCCCGGCATTGGCGGCCCCGGCCTCACCGATGGCAAACGTCGCCACGGGAATTCCTTTCGGCATTTGCAGAATCGACAGCAACGAGTCCTCGCCGCGCAGATATTTCGATGGCACCGGCACACCCAACACCGGAACTGTCGTTTTGGACGCCAGCATTCCAGGCAGATGGGCGGCCCCGCCAGCCCCCGCGATGATCACCCGCAGTCCGCGTGGCAGTGCGTCTTCGGCATATTCGAACATTTCATCCGGCATCCGGTGGGCGGATACCACTCGAGGTTCGTTGGGAATGCCGAACGCGTCGAGCTGGACGACGGCGTGGCGCATGGTTTCCCAATCGCTTTCGCTGCCCATGACCACGCCCACTAGCGGTGCTGCCTTGCGCTGCGCCATCCCTCCTCCCCGGAGCTTGCGACGTGTTGATTTTGAGTTGAAATAGTAGCATCGGGACGCACAAATTGTTCCGCGTTTTCCCCTGTTCGACACGCAGTATTGGAACAAACCATGCATGGCGCTTGTCTTCCATTGGACGCTCACCCAGAATCGGAGCGATGTTCATTACGATGTTTGCCGCCATGTTCACCCGACGCCGCGCTTTGTCGCGCACCTTAATCCGCGCTGCCGCGTTAATGCTGCTGGTTTCGACCGCACACGCCCAGACCGATGCCGATTTTCTGGCGGCCAAGGCCGCCTTCGACAAAGGCGACCGGGCGCGGCTGGCAGTACTTGGTCCAAAGCTCAGCAGCCACCTATTGGCCCCTTATGCCGAGTACTGGCAATTAAAGCTCGGCATCGAGGATGCCTCCCCGCTGGCGATACGCGGCTACCTGGACCGCTATCCCAACTCGCCGCTGGCCGACCGGTTACGTGCCGAATGGCTCAAGTCGCTGGCGCGCAAAGGTCTTTGGGATCGGTTTGCACTCGACTATGCCGCCATCCCGGGTGACGACATCGACCTTGCGTGTGCCACGATCCGGTTTCGTTGGCAGCGCGACGGCGACGATGCTATCGCCGCCGCCAAACCGCTTTGGTTCACCGCGCAGTCGACGCCGGACAATTGCGAGCCGATCTTCGCGGCCCTGATCAAACGTGGAGATATTTCGCTGGCGGATCGCAAGGCGCGTTTTCGCCTGGCCACCGAGGCCGGCAATCTGCGCGTCGCGCTCGCCGTGGGCAGCGACTTGCCCGGGGCGGATCGCATCGCCGATCAAGATTTCAACGCCGTGCAAAAAAATCCTCTGCCGAGCCTCAATCAGGGTGCTTTTGCGTTTGGTACGG
>JBDTTY010000201.1:0-5600 GCA_040007975.1 Betaproteobacteria bacterium
CAGGGTAGCTGCGCAGCAACTCTTCGGTTTCCATCGCGAGCAGGTTGCGATACAGCATCGTCGTGGGCTTTTGAAACGGTTCGGCAAGCGAGATTGCCGGCATCTCGATCGGGAAGCCGCCCGCCTGCCACACGCCGCGTTTGACCTCTTCCGCGCGTTGCCGGAAGTGGCTATGACACGAATTGATTTCACTCCAGGTATTGATGATCGCGATCACCGGCTTGCCCTGATAGTCGGAGCGGTGATAGCCCATCTGCGCCGTGCGTGAACGGTGGCCGAACGAGCGTAAATCATTAACGCCGTACCAGCGATGGCTGCGAAGGTCCTCGGGTGTACGGCGTGGCTTGGTGCTCATGGCTCGATCGATTCCTATGGATGGTCGGTGACCCGGAAAGGGACCCCGCCACGACGTCGGGTGACTACTCGGGCGGCACAGCGCCCGCCTATGATCGACTTGCGCGGCATGAAACGATTTTAACGCGAGAGGTCAGCGGTAGCATCACGCTCTGGCTCTCCCGTAGACGAGGCTTCAGCCTCGCGTGTTTGACGAAGCGAGGCTGAAGCCTCGCCTACGGGTCGATCGTTCACCGAAAATGCTGGTTGCGAATGTTCACCACCGCTTTCGCCACCGCCATTCACCGCCGCGTTCGCCGCCGCCATTCACCGCCGCTTTTGCCACCGCCATGCGCGCCACAGCAAGAAGGGAATTCCGATTACGGACAAGAAGCCCCACACGATCAAGGCATAGTCCGACGGGCGCAAGGTTCGCGGCAACAAGTCCGGGTCTCGCAATGCCGTCGGAAATGGCCGCGGCGGCACCGGCACGATCTGCGCAAGAGCGGGATCCTTGGGAATGAGCGTTCGATATTCCCATGTGGTAACCGCAGGTGCATCACCAAATGCGCGGCTCGACGGAAATTGCGGAAAGCGCAGAAAGGTCAATGCTTCGAGATCTTCGGCCAACATTGTCGCCAGTTGGCCGCCACCGGCGGGCGCCGGCGTCGATCGCATGGCCATCAAGCTGGCAAAGATTTCCTCGAGCGCTGCCGCCGGCATCAGCCGCGTCTGATCGGTGTGCAGATAATCGAATGCCAGTTTGGCTTTGCCGACCGACATTTCCTTGATCGCGATGAACGGAAAGCCGACCCATGCCAGGAGGCGACTCGATGGTCCGCGTTCCGGAACCGGCCAGCCGAGTGCGCGCAGCGTATCAATGCTGATGCTCGCGCAATTCTGGTTGGGATGGTAGTACTCGATTTGATGGCGGTAAAACTGATTGAACACGCGGTTCAACGCACTTTGCACAAGTGCGGCCGCGCGTTCGTCGCGCAGCACCGCCACCACCATGTAGGTGGGCCGGTACCACCCTTGGCCGCTATTGAGATCAGCCAGGTAATTGTCGAGCGGCAATGGCGCTGCAATGATGCCTTTTTCACTTTCGACATCAAGCGAATAGAAATTGTTAACGAGCCAGTCATCGATGCCGCCGTCCGCCTGCACGCGCCCCGTCACCAGCGCAAAGTGCCCACCGTGCGCTTCGTCATCGTCGCCCTGCGCGCCATTGACCATGAAGCCGAGCACCGGGCGGCCGACCATTGACGCCACTGCGGGACCACGCTGCCATAACGTCGTTGCCAGATACGGGCTTTGCGCGCCGCCGCGCGGTTCCTCGCGCATCAGCATTCGCAACGCGTCAGCGTGCGATGGCGCTATGGGCATCGTACGCAATGGTGGCGGGATAGGCCCCAACCCCCATGCTTCCGGCCAAAACGAGCGCGCGACGAAACCATCGCTGGCCGGCGTTCCACGCACGGTCAATGCGCGATCACGAAAATAGGCGATCGACGACGCGTCGAAATACGAACGGTTGAGCGGTATTCTTGCGGTCGGATGAAACGGGATGGTGCCTTGCGCCGTGACCAGTTCGCGCGCATTGTCGTCAAGTCGCGCATGCCGCACGACATCCGGCGCAGCGACCCACACCAGCGGCGGGTAGTCGGCCGGTGCGGTTGGGGCACGCGTGGCGGCCCACTGCCGTACGTCGTCGAAGGCGTGCACGCCCGCCGTCCATGAGGCTGCCGGCAACGCCGCCTTCGGTACGGCAATGGTCTCGTCACGGAAGTACCACAGCGCCTGGCGAACCGTCGGGCAATCGGTACAAGCCCCGGTGGAGAGCCGGAAGTTCTGCGCGGGATAGAGTCCGAAATCACCGGTGGCGTTTGCGGCTTCGAGAGCGGGCGCCATTGCAGCAGAGTTGGTTGCCAAGGTGACCAGCATGAGTACAAGGGTAGGAGGTACGCGACATGGCGGCCGCGCCAGCAATGATGGCTGGGCGAACGAAGTCGATGGCGTCATGCAACGGATTATGACGGCGTCGCGCGATGACGTCATCGGCAACGGCCCGATGTCGTTCGCCGCGCCCTCACGCCATTCGCCGACGCAACACGTTGGATAAAACGTCGACCATGCCCACCAGCGCAATCATCGCAAACAGCACGGTGGCAGCTTCGTGCGTCTGGAACAGTGACAGATGGAAGTACAACATCTGTCCGAGGCCACCGGCACCAACGACCCCTAGGATCGTGGCCGCACGAATATTGTTCTCCCAGCGATACAGCGTGTAGCTCGTCAGTTGCGGCAGCGCTTGCGGCAGCGTCGAATACCAGAACGCCGTCGTGGACGCGACGCCATTGCGCCGCAGCGCTTCGTTGGCTTCCGGCGGCACGTTTTCGAGGGACTCGGCAAATAGTCGACCCAGCACCCCGGTGGTGTGAAACGCGAGGGCCAGGGTACCGGCAAAGGGACCCAACCCTGCGGCGACGACGATCATCGATGCCCAGACGAGCTCAGGGATCGCGCGTGCAACGTTGAGCACGCCACGCGCGACCCATTTGGATGGCGCACCCCAGCGACCGGCGGCCGGTAATGCCAGTACCAACCCACCAATCATTGCCAGCAGCGTGCCCAGTACCGAGATCGCCAACGTTTCCAGTGCGGCCCATCCCGTCCGCGCAAGAAATGACGCATCCAACGCAGGCGGCACAAAGCCGCTGGCAAATGCGCCCATCGTGCTGATCGCATCGAGCGAGAACAGACTGGCCCAATCGCCCGACAACGTACCGACACATGCCGCCAAAAACAGCAGGAACAGAAGGGGCGCGATGATCACGCGGTGGTCGCGGTTCATGCGAGCCACCGCCGCAAATAGCCGCTGACGGCATCTGCCAAAGATACCAGTCCCACGAACACCAGCAGCATCGTCAGCACTTCGCCGCCGGCCAGCATCTTCATCGACAGTTCCATCTGCTGGCCCAATCCGCCGGCTCCGACAAAACCCATGACGACGGAGGCACGGATTGCGCATTCCCACCGATACACGGTGTAGGACATGAGTTCGGGCAGGCACACTGGCAACGTGCCGTAGAAAAAAGCCTGCATACGCGAAGCGCCGTTGGCCAGCAGCGCACGCGTGGCCTGTGTTTCGCCCGACTCCAATATCTCGATATAGACCTTGCCCAGCATGCCTCCGTACGTGAGGGCAATGGCGATTACACCGGCGGTATCGCCCAAGCCCACGGCGCGTACGAACAACAGCGCCCAGACAATTTCGGGAATGGACCGCAGCAGGATCAGGACGGTGCGGATGGTCAGGCGCATAGTGGGCACATGCGACCGCCGGCCAGCGCCGACACCGACAACACGCGCGTTGCGAGCAGCGCCAGCGGCGTCGCGATCACGACCGCCAGGGTGGTGCCGACGGTGGCGATGGCCACCGTCTTCCACGTGGCACCGGCCACCAATTGAAGAAAAGGCAGATCGACGCGCGGAGGAAAGAAGGTCGACAGAAACTGCCGTGTGGCGCGCAGACTGGCATCTCCCCACAGCGTGGCGGGATTGAATTCGGCCAGCCAACCCGTGGGAATCAGCACCAGCAATGCCACGACGGTCCACATGACGCGACTTCGCCATGCGGGATCGACCAGAACGGGTGCGCTCAGCACGTGCATGCGTGCGGCGTCAGAGGCAACGCGTCAATTTCCGCCGCGCTTCGTCCGCGGAGGGCGGCGCCTGGAACGACATGCCGAGTTCCGTGCCATACAGCGATGTCAGCAACGCGTCATCGACCTCGGCGCGAGGCAGGTCGAACAGCACTTCACCATGGCGCAGGCCAATCAGGCGCGGGAAACGCGACAGCGCAAGATCGACCGCGTGCAGCGACACGACCAGCGTGGCGCCACGTTCGCGCGCCGCCTGTTGCAGCACGTCGAGTGCGGCGCCTGCCAGCGCCGGATCGAGCGCCGATACGGGTTCATCGAGCAGGAAAAGTTGCGCCTGAGACAACAGCAGCCGTGCGAGCCCGACACGTTGCCGCTCGCCTCCCGACAATCGATCGCAACGGAGAAACAATTTGTCGTCGAGCCGAAATTGCGCCAGCGCATCGCGGGCGTCGACGAGGTCGCGGGGATGCACCAGCGATCGCAGTGCCTGCCATGCCGTCCAACGCGGCAGTCGGCCCGCCAGTACGGCGTTGACAACGCGCTGTCGCGGTGCCAATGGCGGCACCTGTGGAGCGAGGAATAGACTGCCGCGCAACGCATGCAATGCACTGCCCGGCATCGTCCATGGATCGTGGCCGAATACTTCCACGCGACCACCAGACGGCTTCAACGCGCAGGCGAGCGTGGCCAGCAACGTTGTTTTGCCGGCACCCGACGGCCCTATGATCGCCACCTGTTCGCCCGGGGCCAATGCGAGCGAGATACGATTCAGCGCCACGCGGCCGTCGGCATACGTCACCGTCACGTCCGCGAGAGACGACGGCGGCGGCACCGCGGGCGTCGGCGAGCGCATGGGCTAAGCGATCGTTGGTCGCTGGATTACTTCAGCAGTCCAGCAGACCGCGCAGCGTCTTCGATGCCCTTGTAATTTTCGGCCTTGGTCGGAATGAATTTGGTGGCGCGTTGCAGTTTCAGTATTTCTGCGTCCTGGGGCTTCGACGGATCGAGAGCCAGAAAAGCGGCGCGAATTTTTGCCACCAGTGCCGGATCGAGATCGCTGCGCACGGTCCAGTTGTAGTCGTAGTACGGCGGCGTGGTGTAGAAAACGACAACTTCCTTTGGATCGATTTTCTTGTCTTCGACCATCTTGTTCCAGACCGAGATATTGAGCGCGCCGGCATCCACCTTGCCACCGGCGACCTGAAACGCCGTCGCGTCGTGCGCACCTGAGTACGCGACACGCATGTCCTTATCGGGGTTGAGCCCTGCCTGCAGCATGAACGCGCGCGGCATCAGATGGCCCGACGTCGAGGACACGGAGCCAAACGAAAAATTCTTGCCTTTGAGATCGGCCAGACTCTTGATCCCGCTGCCAGCCTTGGTGATGAACACGGACTTGAACTGTTCGTCCTCGACCCGTTGCACCAGCGGTATCGCGCCACCATTGGTGCGATGATTTGCCTGCACGTAAGTGAAGCCGCCATACCAGACCATGTCGAGTTTTTTGCCTGCAAGCCCTTCGACGGTGGCCGCGTAATCGGTGACTGGAGTGAACTCGACTTTGGCACCCGTCCTGGCTTCGAGATATTTGCCCAGCGGCGC
>JBDTTY010000202.1:0-5582 GCA_040007975.1 Betaproteobacteria bacterium
ACCTCGAATTCCTTGACGCCCAGCGGGCCGAATTTTCCGGGGACCGGCGCCAGCATCTGCACCGTCCCGAGCTGCAGCGCTTCGAGCTCTTCCTTGTCCTTGAACAGCGTGCTGTTGGGAAAGACTTCGACCTTGACGCGGCCCTTGGTGCGTTCTTCGGCCAGCTTCTTGAAACGGTCGGCGGCTTGACCCTTCGGCGTATCGGCGGCGGCAACGTGCGAAAATTTGATGATGATCGGCGCCTGCGCGTGCGCGTGAGGGACGCAGGCCAATGCGATGGCAGTGGCAAGTGCGAATAGCGGCTTCATCTACAACCTCCTTCGATGGAATGTCGATATCGCCCCCGGATCTGGGTCCGGTCGGCAATTGAACTGCGTCAAGGGTAATCGGTTGGCGGTTCCATGGATAGGCTGAATCAGCCTTTAGCGCCGGAAGTGCCGGTACACATGGGAACACAAGAACCGGGACAGTTCATGGCGCTATGTTCCTCGTTTACGATATCGCCGTGAATTGCATAATTGGGATCAATTAATCCACAATACGCATCATTGCGGGGAGGCTGCTGTGCCGATGACCATTAATTTCGACCTCAACGATCTGTTGGCCTTCCGCGCAGTTGCCGAAGTCCGCAATTTCCGGGTCGCCGCCGAGTCCGTCCACATCTCCCAACCGGCCTTCAGCCGGCGCATCGAGAAGCTGGAGCAGGCACTGGGCGTGCGCCTGCTGAACCGGACCACCCGGCGGGTCGAGCTGACCGCCATCGGGCGCGACTTCGAGCGCAAGGTGCGCACGATCCTGGACGATCTCGATTCCACGCTGCTGGGGATCCGGGGCCAGGCGACCGCCCGCATCAGCGAAGTAACGATCGCATGCGTACCTTCCGCGGTGAACCATTTCCTTTCTCATGTCATCAAGCGCAATCACAAAACCAACGGCAACGTCCGGGTCAAGGTCTTCGATGCGAGCGCCAACGAAGTGCTGTTGGCCGTGTCACGCGGAGACGCCGATTTCGGACTCAACTTCATGGGCGCTCTGGAAGGCGACATCGAGTTCGAGGTTTTGATCGAGGAGAACTTCGTCGTGGCCTGCCGGAGAGACCATGCGTTGGCGCAGGAGAGTCAGGTGCGGTGGGCCGATTTGTCGAAGCATGACTACGTCGCCGTTGCCAAAACCTCCGGTAATCGGCTGCTGCTCGACCAGGCGCTGGCAGGCGTGGCACGTCAGCCTCAGGGCATCTGCGAGACCCAACACGTGACCACACTCCTGGGTCTGGTCGAAGCCGGTCTGGGCGTGGCCGTCGTGCCGTCGATGGCAATGCCTGGCGCCGATCACCCGCTTCTCGTCAGCGTGCGACTGATCGAACCGGAGGTAACACGCAAGGTCGGCCTCATCCGCCGTCGCGGACGCCCGCTGGCGCCCGCTGCGCAGCAACTCTATGACCTGTGCGTTGCGATGCAACGGCGGTCGAAAGGCCGGCGCCGGCCGCAGCAAACCGCCTGACGCATCAGACCTCGGTGACCTTCACGTGGGCGCGCGGGCAACGTTGGCAGCGCGCTCCCAATTGTCAGCGCAAGTTCGCCAGCACCCGATCGACCATCAGCCCCGATTGCCCGAGATAGTTGACGGGGTCGCACAATCGGGCAAGCGCCGCGCGGTCGAGGTGTTTGACGATCTCCGCGTTCTCAGCCAACAAGTCGAGCAGCGGGCGCCGCTGCGCCACGGCCTCGCGGCAGATGTCGTAGACGAGGTCGTGCGCGTACTCGCGTCCTATGTAGCGACCAAGGCCCATCATCACGGCCTCGCTCATCACGAGGCCATGGGTCATGTCGATGTTGCGGCGCATTGCATCGACGTCGACCTCGAGCCCTTCGAGCACGAAGCGCGATTGCTTGAGCGCACCGGCCGTCAGACAAAAAGCCTCGGGCAGCACGATCCACTCGATCTCCCAGGGGCCGGTGGAGCGCTCGTGATCGGCCACCATCGCGTCCATCAGCGCCGCCGCATGTTGGCGCACAACCGAGATCGCGGCGTGGATGTAGCACGACGAGATCGGATTGCGCTTCTGCGGCATCGTGCTGCTCGAGCCTCGGCCATGGGCAAACGGCTCGTAGACCTCGCCCACTTCCGTCTGCATCATCAGCTTGACGTCCATCGACAACTTGCCCAGCGTGCCGCCGACGAGGCCCAGGAAGGCACCTACTTCAGCAATGTTATCGCGGATGGTGTGCCATGCGATCACTGGCTGACCAAGCCCCAACTCTGCGCACAGGGCCGCCTGTGTTTCCATCGCGCCCGTCTCGAGCGATGCCAGCGTACCCGCAGCGCCGGCAAACTCGCCCACGAGCACGCGCGGGCGCAATTGCGCGAGTCGCTCGCGGTGACGTTCGATCGCGGACAGCAGGCCGGCCATCTTGTAGCCGAAAGTCACGGGAATCGCCTGCTGCAGGTTACTGCGCCCGATCATCGGTGTGTCGCGATGCGTGCGGGCGAGCGTGGCCATTGCGGAAGAAATCGCAGCCAATTCGTGCTCGACGAGGTCGAGTCCCTCGCGAATCTGCAATACGGTGGCGGTGTCGGTGATGTCCTGCGTCGTGGCACCCCAATGACAGTACTCGCCAAGCTTGTCGCGGCACAGCGCATTGAGTTGCGATACCACCCCGAGGATGGGGTAGCCGATGCGCTCGGTCTGCTGCCGCAGTTTCACCATATCGATCTGGTCGAGATGGCAATGGCTGACGATCTCGTCAGCCGCGTCCTGCGGGATCAGGCCGAGCCTGCCCTGAACCTTGGCGAGCGCGGCTTCGATGTCGAGATATTTCTGCGTACGATTTTCGTCCGACCAGACCTGGCGCATCGCGTCGCTGCTGAAGATACCCTGGAAGATGCTGGAGTCGATGATGGTAGAAGCCATGGAGTCTTTCTGAATGGTTGTGAGCAATGGTGCTATTCAGCGTCCGGCGCGTTGCAACGTGCGCAGCGCCTGCAACACCACGGGGCGATCTATCATGCGGCCGTCCAACTTGGCAGCTCCTGGCGAAGCGGCTTCGGCTGCCAGCACGCGTTCTGCCCAGTCCACGGCCGGCGCGCCAGGCGCCAGCGCCGCATGAATCGGGAGCACCTGCCGCGGGTGGATGCAAAGCTTCGCGCCAAAACCATGCCGGCGCGCCCACGCAAGGTCGGCCAGCAGGCGCGCCTCGTCGTCGATCTGTGGCGTGACGCCCGCCACCGGCGCCGCCAGTCCGGCAATGCGCGACGCCACGGTCAGGCAGCTTGCGCCGGAGATGAGCGCGTCGGATTGTTCGCCGATGTCAAGATCGAGATCGAGCGCGTAGTCGAGTGTGCCGAAGATCAGGCGCGCGACGCCCTTGCTGGACGCGACGGCCTGCGCGTTGGCCATGCCGCGCGCGCTCTCGATCAGCGCCAGTATCTGCGCGTGCGCCACGACATCGCGTACGTCGCGAATCTGCTCGGGCGCTTCGGCCTTGGGCAGCATGATCGCGCCAATGCGAGCATCGCTGCACATGCGCAAATCGTCGGCGAAGGCAGGCGATGCGACATCGTTCACACGCACGACGACGCGAAACAGATCGGCGCCAGCGCGCGCCCACGCGAAAATCGCATCCCGCGCCGCGGATTTGGCGTCGTGCGCGACCGCATCCTCGAGATCGAGCACCACCGCGTCGGCGCCACTGGCGAGGGCCTTGGCGAATCGTTCCGGCCGGTTGCCGGGCACGAAGAGGAGAGTGCGCGCCTCATGCATGTCAGATCGCCTCGGTTGCACGCAAGGCGCGGATGCCGTCGGCATCGATGCCGAGCTCACCCAGAATCGCGTCGGTGTGTTCGCCTAGTGCAGGTACAGGATCCATGCGCGGGCCCTCGTCCCAGGTTCCCGGCGGCAACATCGCAGGCAACAGACCGGAGGGCGACCCGACTTCACGCCAGCGTCCACGCGCCTTGAGCTGCGGGTGGTCCCAGACCTCCTGCATCGTATTGACCCGCGCATTGGCGATCTGCGCCTTCTCGAGACGCTCGACGACTTGCGGCGCGTCAAGGCCGGCAAACGTTTCTACGATGAGTGCTCGCAGCGCCTCGCGCTCGGCCACGCGCTTCGCGTTGCCGGTGAATCGGAGATCGGTGGCCAGCGCGGGTTGCTCGAGCACGACGGCGCAGAAGTTCACCCACTCGCGCTCATTCTGCAATCCGAGCATGACCGTGCCGCCGTCGCCGGTGGGAAACGGTCCGTACGGATAGATGGTCGCGTGCGATGCGCCGGTGCGCGGCGGCGGTGGTGCGCCATCGAACGCATAGTAGAGCGGATAGCTCGACCACTCGACCAGCGATTCGAGCATCGAGATATCGATGTGCTGGCCGCGTCCCGTCTGCGCGCGCTGGAGCAGCGCGGCCAGGATGCTGCTGTAGGCATACATGCCGGCGGCAATGTCCGCAATCGAGGTGCCCGCCTTGCACGGCTCGTCGGGCGTGCCGGTGACGGACACGAATCCGGCCTCGCTCTGGATCAGCAGGTCATAGGCCTTCTTGTCGCGGTACGGCCCGTCGGCGCCATAACCCGAGATGTCACAAACAATAATGGCGGGCTTCTGCGCGGCCAGCCGCGCGTAACCGATACCCAGGCGCGCAGCAGCACCGGGGGCCAGGTTCTGCACGACGACGTCGGCTTTTTCGAGCACCAAACGCTCGAGTATCCGTGCGGCTTCCGGATGCTTGACGTCGAGTGTGATGCTCTCCTTCGAACGGTTGGTCCAGACGAAGTGCGACGCCAGTCCACGCACGCGCGAATCGTAGCCGCGCGCGAAGTCGCCCGTGCCAGGTCGCTCGATCTTGATGACGCGTGCGCCGAGGTCGGCGAGCTGCCGGGTGGCAAACGGCGCCGCGATGGCGTGCTCCAGCGTGACGACGGTTAGGCCTTTGAGAGGTTGCATGACGGATCTTTCGTTGATTCAGCGGAGCGTGGCCGTCGCGTCCATCGTCAGCCAGCCTTCGTGGTCCTGTGCCCACAGCTTGATCGTCCTGCCGTCCGCCGCGGGCCGGCCATTCACGCGAAATGGATGCAGGTCGAAAGTTGGTCGAATCGCCTTGAAGCGAAAGTTCGCGACGTCTGCGCCGGGGGCCTGACGCCGCACCAGGTCCAGCAGCAACGTGGCGAGCAGCGGCCCGTGCACGATCAAGCCGGGATAGCCTTCGACCTCGGTCACATAGCGGCGATCGTAGTGGATGCGGTGGCCGTTGAAGGTCAACGCCGAGTAGCGGAACAGCAGCACGTCGTCGGGGGCGATTTCGCGCTGCCATGCCGCGCCGGTTTCCGCGATCTGCGGCGGCGGCTCGACATCCGTGGGTTGTTTCGCCGCGCGATACACGATGTCGTGAAACTCCACGAGCGCCGGATCCGTTGCGCCATTCGGGCGCAGTTCATGCCGCACCTTGACGAACACGAGCTGGCCGGTGCGACCCTCCTTGGTGGTGACATCGTCGATCGTGGAGCGGCGCTCGACCGCGTCACCGACGCGCAGCGGCGAGCGGAACTCGAACTGGCTGCCGGCCCACATGCGGCGCGGCAACGGTAC
>JBDTTY010000203.1:0-5564 GCA_040007975.1 Betaproteobacteria bacterium
CCTTGTGGGGACGTAGCTCAGCTGGGAGAGCGCCGCGTTCGCAATGCGGAGGTCGTGAGTTCGATCCTCATCGTCTCCACCACTATTTAAACGCCGACGGTGCTCCGTCGGCGTTGTCGTTTGTTGAAGCGCGCGTACTGGCGCGGGTTGGCGAGGAGGGCATAGGATTTGGACTCACGCCCATGGACCGCAACTGCCGCAATCCTTGGCAGAACTTGGTCCACATTCTCCGCTTCGTTCGCGGATCGGCAGCCGCTGCGTGGCGCGCCAACATGTTGACTTTTCCGACGATCGGCGCACGATTCACCGAGCATCTACGGGAGATCACATGCGACATCTACGCAACGCTTTGCGCCGTGTCCGGCTAGCGCTGTATATCGCCTTGGTAGTCTTTTCGTCTGCGACAACGATCGCGGGCTCGGTGCAGGCATCTCCCGGCCAGCTGTCCTTTGTTCCAAGGGTCGATTTTGGCAATCAGCTCATCAACACCAAAAGTGCCACGCTGACAATCGTCGTCACGAATATTGGTGGAACTGCAGTCACGCTGACGAGGGCAGACCTGACCAACGACCTCGATTTTGAGGGGTACTGTCCCTGCTTGGGCGTGACGCTGCAACCTGGTGCAAGCCTCGAAGGAACCATTATATTCAAGCCTCACACGACGGGGACCATCAACGGAAACATCGTCATCCGCAGCGACGGCGTCGGTAGCCCGCAAATCATCGAGCTTGTTGGCGTTGGATTCGCTGCAGGCTCGCCTCCCGCAACAGCTTCAGCGATTGAGTATCACCACGCCGCCTTCGATCACTACTTCGTCACCGCGATCGCAGATGAAATTCTCAAACTCGACAACGGCGTTTTTGCGGGCTGGACGCGTACCGGTCAGTCATTCAAGGTTTACCCTGACGTACGGCCAAACGTCGCGTCGGTGTGTCGCTTTTTCAGCACCTCATTCGCGCCCAAGAGTTCACATTTCTACACGCCGGATGCGCCAGAATGCACCGTCGTACACGCAAATTCCAATTGGCTGTTCGAGGCCGTCGTGTTCTACATCAACGCTGCGGACCCCTCTGGAAACTGCCCGGCCGCAACGCAACCGGTTTATCGCCTTTACAACAATGGACAGGGCGCCGCGCCCAATCATCGCTATACCACCAGCCTCACCATCCGCGCGCAGATGATCGAACTGGGATGGGTGCCGGAAGGGTACGGTCCTATCGGTGTGATCATGTGTGCCACGAGCTAATCGGTGGTGCGTCAACTCGTGAGCCTTTATTTGGCAAAGCGAGGGTAAGTCACGCTTCATGTCCCAAGCAGTGCATCGGCAGTCTGGCTTCCGCAATTCGAATTTTCTCAAGAACAATTGCGTTTCCGCGTTTGCCATCACCTGCGATCAGTTGCCCCAAGGTTGGGGTTGACACGAGACACCCGCACACCGCCATCAGACAGCCAAAGGCCTTGAGCAATCAAGGCCTTTGGCTGTTCTGCCGGCCAAAACATCGAAGTGGTCCATCTCGTCCCTTGCGAACTCGCGAAGTAGAGGTTCAGGGGAAGGATGCCGGCGGCAACAGCACGCCCCACTGCGCTGGCTGGCCGCCAATCTCGCAGTACAGCCTCGTGATCTTGGTGCCGCGACTTAATACCGACCCAGACCTCCACGTGCCGCGCTGCTCGGCACAAAGCTTTTCTTCCGCGACGCAGCCACGTCCGTTGACATAGCGCCACACGGGCGCATCCACCGGGGTTGCCTCCCACGTTCCCGGACCGCAGCTGCATTCGGCGCGCCATGGCTTGCTGCGATCACCGGGCGTGGTGAATCGCCAGCGGCCACCGGTCGTTACGCAGGTTTCGTATTGCAGAACGCCGCGTGCGAGTGGGGCTTTTTCGCGTGGAACGCAGGCCACGGCGAAGTTCGCGACCGGCGCACAGGGTTGCCGCGTGCACATGCTGGTGTAGCGGACGGTGCATCGGGTGTCGAACTCGCAATTGCCGGCGCGCTCGGCGCAGGCCGGGACATCTGCAGGGTCGCCGTCGCATTGCAGGTGCCGCCCCCCGCTGGGGAAGGCGGAGCGCGCCTCGCTGTCCGTGCGTAGCACAGCGCAGGCCTGCGCAATTTCGCGCGCAGCGTCGGAGGCGCGGGCCGGCGTCGCCTGCGCGTATGCCAGTGGTGTCGCGCTCACCTGCAGTAAAAAGACGAACGCCGGGAACCACCCGACCGTCACCGCGGTGTGCGCCCGCATCCACCGGCGGTCGAAGATCATGGCAGACCGCATCCACGGCGCTTGAAGCTCATGGCATCCCTCTTCTCGATGTCGACACAGGCTTGAACGAGGCGATCGCGCAGACGGGGTCAGCGGGGGGAGGTCAGCCGCCACTGGAAGCCGCGAGCGCGGTGGTCGCGGCATCGGCTGCGGCGGCCGTATGGCGCAGAATCGCCGCCCGCCGCGCAGCGTTGCGATTGGCGTAGACGTACACGGACACCAGCGCCGCCCGAGGTTCGATGCTGGCGCCACCTACGAGTGCGGCCGCGGCACCCACGCCGTCCACCCCTTCGCCGTGACTCTGGAACGCGCGTACGGTGGCGATGGTGTCGAGCTCTCGCCGCAGCCGGGAGCGCGACACGATCGTACGCGGAGTGAATCGTGACAGCGGCCTTGCGAGCACGGCTTCCCGGATTGCCGGCGACGAATGCGCGAGCAGCAGTCGCTGCGATGCGCCCACGTGCAGAGGCAGCCGCGTGCCTACCCGCGATGCAATACACGAGTCACGGAAGGGAATCGACACCGCCACGGTGACTACCTCGAGACCATCGCGCACCACGAGCTTGACCGTCTCGCCGAGGGTGGCCGCCAGCGCCTCCATGATCGGCGCAGCAACGTCCTCGAGAGTCGGAGCGGTACGTCCATTGCCGCGCAGCGCGTCCACTGCAGGTCCCAGCACGTAGCGACCCGACGCCCCCGGCGCTGCCGCCACGAAATCTTCGTCGACCAGCGCGCGCAGAAGCCGATAGGCAGTGGCGCGCGGCATCATCACCGCCTGCGCGAGCTCGCTCATGGTGACGCCATCGCCGCGTTCGGCGATGGCCCTAAGCAGCGCGAGTCCGCGACGCAGTGCCGGCGCATCCGCCTCTGCAACCATGGGTATGCTATTGTTTCGCATGTGAGACATGATGTCTCAAATATGAGACTAACGCAAGCGCGCCAAGCTCGGCAGCTTTCGCTTGAAAAATTCCAACGCACGCCAGTCTGAGGACACCCGCCATGGCCGAAACCCGCGCCGCCGACGTACCCAAGATGATCCGCATCGACAAGCTCGTGGAGCGCCACGAGCCTGCATCACCCGCCCCCCTGGCGGTCCCGGTGAAGATTCTGCTCGCGCAGTTCGAGAAGATCCCAGCGGCCACCGTGAGCGACGTCATGCGCGAGTACGGCATTCTCGATTGCGCCTTTCCCGGCACCCTCACGGCGCTTTTTAACGATCGCATCGTCGCCGGCATCGCCTTTACGGTAAAGAGCTCGCCCAATACCCGCATCACCGGTGAAATGACGATCCGCGGCGAGATGCTCGATGCGCTGGCCGAGGACGCCTTCATCGTTTGGGATACTTCCGGCGACAGCCATGGAACGATGTGGGGTGGCGTGATGACCGCCAAGGTCGCCGGCATCGGCGTGAAGGGCGCGCTCATCGATGGCGGCATCCGCGATACCGCACAGATCATCGGCAAGAACTTCCCGGTGTACTACCGGTACAAGAGTCCGAATGGCAGTCTCGGCCGTTGCCAGATCACGCACTACGAGATCCCGGTGCGGGTGGGTGACGTCTTCGTGCGGCCGGGTGACGTGATCGTGGCCGACATTGACGGCGCCGTTTGCGTGCCGCGCGAGATCGCGGTGGAGGTGCTCGCGCGAGCGCAGGAGATCCTCGTGAACGAGGATCGCATCTTCGAATGGGTGAGCGAAGGCAGGTCGGTGGCGGAGATCAGCGCTGCCGGCGGCTACTTCTGACCACACCCGCCAACACTCAAAGGAGCACACCCATGGAACGCATCGTATCGCTGCGCCGCCGGATCGTTGGCGCCACCCTTGCGGCGGTCGCCGTCGCGCTCGTCGCACCGCACGCCGCCGCCCAACCCGCCTGGCCCGACAAGCCCATCAAATTGCTGGTGGGCTTTCCCGCGGGGGGTGCGTCCGACGTGATGGCGAGGCTCGTGGCCGAGAAACTCGGCCAGGCATTGGGCCAGCCCGTGGTGGTGGACAACCGTCCCGGTGCAGCCGGCACTTTGGCCGCATCGCTCGTGGTGAAATCGCCGGCTGACGGCTATACGATGCTGCTCGCATCGCCCACCGCCATCACGCTCGCGCCCACCACGATGGCCGACCGCCTGCCGTACAACCCGGCGAAGGACCTCATGCCGGTCACGCAGGTCAATCGCTATCCGCTGGTGCTGCTCGTCACGCCTCAGCTCGGCGTGAAGAGCGTGCCGGAGCTCCTCGCCATGGCCAAGGCGCAGCCGGGCAAAATCAACTTCGCCTCGTTCGGCGCGAACACGAGCGGCGGCCTCGGCACCGAGATGGTCAAGCTGCTGGGCCAGGTCGACATGCTGCATGTGCCGTTCAATGGCGGTGCGCCGATGAACCAGGCGCTGCTCGGCGGCAACGTCGACGTGGCCTTCGACACCATGCCCACGGCCATGGCCAATGCCAAGGCTGGCAAGCTCATCCCCATTGCAGTGTCCACCGCGAAGCGCACGCAGCTTGCGCCCGAGTTGCCCACCGTCGGCGAAGCGATTCCCGGCTTCGAGGCGGATAGCTGGACGGGGCTTATGGTTCCGGCCGGTACGCCGCCTGCAGTGGTATCGCGCATCCAGAGCGAGGTCGCGAAGATCGTCGCGAGCGAGGATATGAAGCAGCGCTTCACCATGATGGGCGCCGATGCGGTGGCCAGCACACCGGCGGACTTCAAGGTGTTTCTCGACGCCGAGACCGCGCGCTACGCGAAGCTCGTGAAGGAAGCGAACCTCAAGCTTCAATAGTTGCGATCGTGTGGCTAGCGGTGCGGCCACCGCGATTCCACGCGGCCTGAGATACCCCGTTAGATCGGTTTTGTTTTGGGACGTTTGGTGAGCGCCACGTCGTGACGGGCGACGCGCGGCGGCGTTCCATGGTTCGATGCGCCGAACGGCGCGCGCACGATCGCGGTCGCCCTTCATATCAACTTCGCAGCAACGCATCAATTACTTGTCGCGGCGTAGGCAATGCTGTGGGAACCCGGCATCGGCGATGCGCGACTCGGAAGAAGCGCTGGCCACATTCGTCGCGCGCACCGTAAACGCTAGCATCGTGTACCGCGCGTGGCACCCCTTCTCAGGGAAATGCGCGCGTAAACTCTCCAAACATTTCATAAAACTGTCTGACCATCTGGGGGAGGCATCGCGATGCGATTCGTCATTCGCTGCAAGCGGCTTTTGCTATTCATCCTCGCAATAGCGAGTTGCGGGTCGAGTCTCGCTGGCGTCAGCGAAGGTGTGGCGGCCTTGCTGAAAGAGGACTACGCCACGGCACTGA